>NZ_JAVJAN010000006.1:0-100191 GCF_031344075.1 Clostridium aquiflavi | reverse complement strand
AGCAAGCTAAAATGGGACTATACTCATTTTAGCATTCCTAAGTTCAATTACTCAGTCCACTTTGCTTATGCATATATCAACACCCTGCTAAAACAGAGCCTAATTTTTTAATAATGTTTCTTATGACTTTCTAAATGAGATATTCTATCTGCTCTTTCTTGATACTTTCCTGGACCAAATCTCTCATCTAAACTTAAATATCCTGTTACTCTACTTACACCTTGTATATCAGTACTATCACAAGTTGGACATTTACTTTCGTTACTGTGTAAATAAGTTCCACAATCTTTACAATATCTTATATGGAAATTTACTCCCATATAACTTATATTAGTGTTTTTATATGCATAACTTATTATATCCATAATAACATCTTCAGTTGGGAAATCATCAACTTCTATATAAGTTATATGTCCTCCATTACAAAGTTTATGATATGGAGCTTCTATATCAATTTTATCCTTAATTGATATGGCATGCCCTACTGGTACATGATAACTATTTGTATAGTATTCTTTATCAGTAATACCTTTTATCATTCCAAATGTTTTTTGATCTTGCTTTATAAATTTACCTGATAATCCTTCAGCAGGAGTTGCATAACAGCTCCAATTTAAACTATATTCTTCTGTTAATCTATCGCAATACTCTCTTATATGACCAATTATCTTTAATCCTAATTCTCTTGCTTCTTCAGTTTCTCCATGATGACTACCTATTAATGCTGTTAATGTCTCAGCAAGACCTATAAATCCGATACCCCAAGTTCCTTGTTTTAATATAGGTTCAATAGAATCTTCTGGCTTTAAATTTTCTGAACCCACCATTAAATTTTGACCTGCTATAAATGGTAAATCTTTAACCTTTAGATTCTTTAATACATTATATCTATGCAATAAAGATTCCTTAGATAAAGATAATCTAGCATCTAAAATTTTAAAGAACTTATCTACATCACCTTTAGCTTGTAATCCTATTCTAGGTAAATTAATTGTAGTAGGAGCTATATTTCCTCTTCCTTTACATCCTGGTTCTCCATTTACATTTTTCATAAGATAAGTTCTACATCCCATAGTAGCTGGAACATATCCTTTATCATAATATTCTTTATTGAAATCTGCATCAATGTTCATAAAAGTAGGATTCATTCTTTTAGCTGCTACTCTACAAGCTAATTTATATAAATAATAGTACGGATCATTTTCTTCTCTATTAACCCCTTCTTTTACTCTAAAAATTATGTTAGGGAAAATAGGTTGTTCTCCTTTACCTAATCCTCTTTCATATTCTAAAAGAAATACTTCACAAACTAATGCTGCATCATCATTAGTTGGTATTCCTATATTTACAGAACTAAAAGGTACTTGTGATCCAGCTCTACTATGCATAGTATTTAAATTATAAATAACACCTTGCATTGCTTGATGAACTCTTTTTCTTAAAGTTTTCTCTATAAGTCTGTTCATCTTTTCTTTTGGAATATCTAATTCTTCTAATTCTTTTTTTATCTCGTCTCTTGTTGGAGGAATAAAAACTGCCAAATCATTATCAAAGTCTGGATGAGATTGCCCCCCAAACATATCATTTTGAGTAGATTGTAATAATATGCATGATAATTCTGCAGCTGTCTCTATTCTCTTAGGTGCATTTATTGTTCCATATCCTGTATTAAAACCATTAATTAGAATTTCTTTAGTAGGTATATGAAGACAATTAGTAGTTAAATTATAACTATCTAAATCATGATAATAAAGATCACCTGTTTCGTGAGCTTTTGATAAATGTTTGGGCATAGTAGATAAATTATGCCATTTATTAGATTCAGAAGCTATTCTTAATAACTTAGAACTAAAATTGTTTCCTACATTCGCATTATCTCTATCAGTTTCAACACCTATTTTTTCTATTGCTTTCATTAAATCTGACTTTATGTCTCTTACTCTTGTTCTTTCTCTTCTATATGATGAATATGCAAAAGCTATATTTTTATCCTCTTCACCTAAAGCTTTCTCAACCAAATTTTGAATTGCTTCTACTGTAATTTTTTCTTTTTTCGTATCTTCTATATAAGTAATCACCTTTTGTACAGTTTCCAAAACTTGGCTTTCTCTTAAAGTAACCCCAATTTCTAGCGCAGCACCTTTAATCGCTTGAGAAATCTTCTCTCCGTTAAACTCAACCGTTCTTCCATCTCTTTTTACAACATATAGCATTTTGCTTACCTCCACAACACAATATATAGTACTTTAATAATACTGTACTATTATACTTGATTAAATATGCGTTAGCAATACCGTTAATGTTTAGTTTTATTGGTGATATTTTTTAATTATTAGTGAATATATCTTTTTATCTCTATATTTGGTTAAATTTTAAGGTTGTTTTCAATTTGACTTCTTATAATTAACATTATACAAGAACTTATCACTATTGATAACTATATCACTATTGATATAGTTATCAATAGTGATATAATTAATAAATAGAATATATTACTAGGAGGAATTTTTAGTGGATAAAATTGCATTACTAACTGACAGTGCATCCGATATATGTACTGAGGACCTAAATAAATATAATATAAAATTATTACCTTTTAAAATTATCTTTTCTGATAAAGAATATGATGATAAATTGGAAATAACTTCTGATGTTCTTTATGAATTACTTCCTAGAGAAATTCCAAAAACATCATTACCAAGTATCGAAAGACTTAACAACACTCTTAATCAATTAATTGCTGAAGGATATACACATGCAATTATAGTAACATTATCAAGTGAATTTTCAGGAACATATAATTCAATGAGATTAGCATGTGAAAGCTTTGAAGGTATAGAAACCTTTGTATATGATTCAAAAAGTTTAAGTATGGCAGAAGGTGTAATAGTATTAGAAGCCGCAAAACTTATTGAAGAAGGAAAATCATTTGATGAGATAGTAAAGATAATTCCTAAACTAAGATCTAATATAGATATATATTTTACTATAGATACTTTAGAATATCTAAAAAAAGGTGGAAGAATAGGTAGAGTTGCTGGAACTATCGGGGACGTTCTTAACTTAAAGCCTGTTATAACAATAGATAACAATGGTTGCTTCCATACTTACTGTAAAGCTCGTGGTAAAAAGCAATCTGCATCAAAATTATTAAAAGTCGCTAAATCTTATACCGAGAATAATAAATGTAAATTCTGGGTTATGGATGGTAATGCACTGGATGATGCAAAAGCATTATGTGAAAATATTAAGAGTTTAAATAATGTAATAGAATGTAATTTAGGGTATAGTATAGGACCTGCACTTGGAGTTCATACTGGACCTGGTCTTTTTGGATTCATTGTTGAAAAGGTAGATTAATATGTCTGACTTTAATTTTTCTCATATAGATGATATAAAAAATGAAGAAAAAAGATTATACCAAGAATATAAGAGTAAAATTTCTGAATTAAAAAAAGTTAAGAAAGAAAAGGAAGCTGTAGGGCAAGTATTTACCAAAGGTCTTTTGCCTATATATGTTTTATATATATTATCATTAAATCCCACAAACGGAAATGAAATTTCAAATCAAATAGGTATAAGAACTAATAACAAATGGATTCCTAGTACTGGTGGAATATACCCCCTACTAAAAAAGTTAGAAAAAGAAGCTCTTATTGTTGGAATATGGGATGATCCCAATAAAAAATTTCAAAAAATATATCATTTAACTCCAAAAGGAAAAATAGAATATGAACATAAGAAAAAACTTCTAAAACCTAAAATCGAAGAATCCTTAGAAGTATTTAAAATAATTTATAATGACCTTTACTAATTTTGTGCCTTGTTTTAAAATAGTTTATATTTTAAAGCAAGGCACTTTTTAGTTAAACTATACTTTTACAGAGTGTTTATATCTATATAAGAACAGCTGGAAAGAGTAATTAAATTTAACATCACAAAATTCCTTAATTCTATTAATGTATATTTATTTAAATAATACTAAAAATACTATTAAAGGATGGTGTTAATTTATGAAAGGCTTTATTATTGATTCAACTTATAAAGAAGATATTGTAATAGATAAAAATAATATTAATTCTACAGTGCCATGTAATAATATTCCTAATAATTCATTAAATGGTTCTAAAATCCATTTAAATGATGTTTCATCAAGTTATATCACTCATTATAATAAAGACAATAAATATAACCCATATAACGTAGTTGACTACCTATAGTTATATGGGTAAAATAAATATATATTATAGTGCTAGGGGAGCCTTTGTGCTGAGATTTGATTTATTTCATAAACCCTCGGAACCTGATCCAGTTAATTCTGGCGTAGGAAAGTATAACCGCTTAATATATATTTATTATACTAATAAACACTAAAAGTCTTTTAGTATATTTTATTGTTCTATTTGAATAATAAAAATTTATATTTATTGGTTAACAATCTCCTAAGCACAATTAAGGAGGTTTTTTTTATGAATATTTTTAACGATTGGGCGAAACAAATTTCGAAATTGTACAGTCATTTGCCCGAAAATGTACAAACTATTATTTCTAATCCATTATCACTTATTACTTTATTAGGGTGTATTGCTATACTAGTTGTATTAGTAAAAGCAAAAAAAATTAAATTTACACCTCAATTAATTGCTAGAATCGGTATAGCCTTAGCATTGGCAACAATTCTAAAAATTCTTAGAATTTATCATTTTCCACAAGGCGGAAGTATAACCTTTGGTAGTATGGTTCCTATTTTGCTAATTGCATTTATGTATGGACCACAAGTTGGATTCCTAACTGGATTCCTTTATGGAATGATCACTTTAGTTATGGATCCTTATATTCTACATCCTGTTCAAGTATTATTTGATTATCCATTACCATTCCTATGTTTAGGTATCGCTGGATTTTTTCCAAATAAAAAGTATTTAGGCGTAACACTCGCAGTGTTAGGCAGGTTTATATGCCACTTTATATCTGGAGTTGCTTTCTTTGGATCTTTTGCACCTGAAGGAATGTCTCCAGCATTATATTCTCTATCAGTAAATGCTCCTATAATCGGAATAGAAGGAGTCATTTGTTTAGTTATAGTTGCTGCTCTTCCTATGGCAAGAATAATTTCAGTCGTATCAGATAATAATAGAGTAACAACATAGATTAAATATTATAACAATATATTTTTCATTTTTATAATAGGCTATGTTTTAGCAGAGTGTTGATATATGCATAAGCAAAGTGGACTGAGTAAATTAAATTCTGTAATATATAATACTAAATGTGATTAATAGATATAAAAAAATGTGGTGTTAAAAATTTAATTTTTAACACCACATTTTTTTATTCTACTGAGATTGCATTAACCGGACAACTTGTTTCTGCTTCTTTTGCAGAATCTTGGTATGCACTTGGTACCTCTTCAACTATAGAACCAGCTTTTCCATCGTCTTGCATATCAAAACATTCTGGACATATTGATGGGCATAAGCCACATCCTATACAAGTATCTTTATCTACTTTTGCTTTCAAAAAACTCACCCTTTCATTATAAAATTACATTTATAGTATTTCCATAAGAAAGATGAGTTATGTATATTAATATAAAGCTTCAAATATTAATGAATATAAATCATTATCTATAACGTAAGCTTCTGCTTTACCTTTTTCTAGAGCCTCTGTTAACTCTACATTTATAGGTAATTCACCTATTAAAGGTAATCCTAAATATTCTGCATGTTCATCAGAAGATTTTGTACTAAATACTCTTATCTTCTTATCGCAGTCTGGGCAAGTAATATATGCCATATTTTCAACTACGCCTCTAATTTTTATTCCTATCTTTTGAGCCATTATAACTAGCTTTTTAACAATCATTGATACCATGTCTTGTGGAGTTGATACTATTATTACCTCAGTAATAGGGAATTCTTGCATTACTGTAAGAGCTATATCACCAGTTCCTGGTGGCATATCTATAAGTAAATAATCTAATTCTTCCCAATTAGTTTCCATAAACATTTGCTTTAATACTCCTGTAATTACAGGTCCTCTCCATATAACTGGATCTTCTTCAACTGCTGTTAAAAGATTCATAGATATAACTTTTATTCCTGAATCAGTAATTACAGGTTCAAACTTTACCATATCATTTTCTAATGGAATTATCTTTCCTCTTTTTTCATTAATGCCAAAAAATCTAGGCATAGATGGTCCTGTTATATCTGCATCTAAAACTCCTACTTTATATCCTTTTTTAGCTAAAGTAGTTGCCATTATTCCTGTAACGGTAGACTTTCCTACTCCACCTTTTCCACTAATAACGCCTATTACATTTTTAATTTTTCCATATGTAGGTATGATTTTAGGTATAGAATTTTCACATCCTTGACCTTTTGATCCACATGAATCTTTACTTGGACAATTGTCACAGCTTCCCATTATTTGTTCCTCCTCTTACCACTCATTTGGCATTTTATTCACTTCTCCAATATCGATATCCCAATTTCTAAAATTATATTCTGCTGATATATAATAAGTATTGAAAACTTTATCCTTTTTATTATCAACGGTAATCATAGTTTTAAAAATGGTACTATTATATCCTCTGTTTTTAACTTTAATTATTGTATCAAATTCATTAGAATTGTTTTTAACAAGTTTAGCATTTGGAATGACTTTATCAATATTTTTTTCAAATTGTTTCAAATCTGTTGAAAGTATGTATTTTAAACAATCAATATCACCACTTATATCTATTCCTACTTTATTAGAAGCATCTATTTTAGATTTTTCAGATTCCAATACTGCTAAAATAGTTTGATAATATACATATTCAAAATTTCTTGGTTTTCTTACAAAAGATAAGTTTTGTATTATTGTATCATCTAAACGGTTTGAAATTGAAAAACATTCTTCATCATTAAAGAAATTTCCTTTTCCTCTTTCATCAGCACCAACTATATAGTCATACTTTTTAACCTCATCTCCCATGCAAATTTCAAAATAATAATCTGCATCTAATGAGCTTCGTTCAGATACTTTTTTACCATTTGACAATAATTTGTACATATCATTTATTGCATTAGGCTCAGTAATTATAAATCTAAATCCAGTATCTCTAGCACTTTGAATTACAATTTTATCCACTTTGCTTTGATTTACATATTCGAAATTATTGTTTTTAATCCCTAGTGTGATGGCTAATTTATCGTAAGTACTGCATCCAACCAAAATAGAAGTAATAGTAATTAGAGTTAGAAGCAATATAAAAATTTTTTTCTTAAACAACTTATTTCTTCGCTCCCTTAAAAAATTTATGAAAATTAAAAATAGCTAATCCAAGAATTAATGTAAATACAGCTATAAATTGAGATGTTGATAATAACCCAACATTCCCCCTTGGATCATTTCTAAAAAATTCTACCATAAATCTTCCTATACTATATATTATCAAGTACATAGAAACTACTTTACCTGATTTCTTTTCTTTTTTAGAATAATATAACAAGAAAAATCCTAGTAAAAAATCAAAAATTGATGAGTAAATTTGAGTTGGATGTACATGAATACCTGCTGGTGCAAGTGAATTTATTGGAAACTCTACCCCTATTGGAAGATTAGTTTCTTTTCCATAACAGCATCCAGCTAAAAAACATCCTATACGTCCAAATCCTTGTGCAATAGCTAACCCTGGTGCAACTAAATCTAAAATCTTAAGTACTTTCCAGTTCTTACTTTTACAATATAAATATATTGTTAATGCACCCAGTATTAATGCTCCATACACAACAAATCCATAACCAAAATTCAACAATATACTTGGATCTTCTAATATACTTTTAAATTCAGTTACAATAAAAAGTAGTTTACCCCCTACTACTCCTCCGATTACAGTTAAAATAATTAGATTTAATAAGGAATCTTCATCATATCCTTTTTCTCTTCCTTTTTTTAAAAGCAAAGATGCTGCCACAAGTATTCCTATAGCAATCATTAAACCGTAACTTTTTATTTCTAGACCAAACGCCTTAAATAAAATTATTTTCATGCGTATCTCCTTAAAATATTTAAGTATCATAGATGAATTCTTAATCCCTCCATGATACTTAAATTATAATACTTATACATATTAATATCAAATTTTATTAACTTTGTATGTTTATCCTAGATATTATAGTATTAAAAACAGTTTTTACATTTTCCTTATAATCGTCTTCTTTTACATTAAATAAAACTTTTATAATTTTACCATCATTACTATTTAAATAATAACAACTATTTTCAAATGTATAACCCTTTTTTACTTTAGTTTTATATTGAGATAAAACTCCTGATGTTTCTTCTAATTTAAAAGGCATTATTTGCTCATTTTTATATGATAAAGGTAAATTTTTCAAGTCACTTTCTGCAAAATTCCCAAGATCAATTTGAGTATTTATAACCTCTAAGTATCCAGTGATTTTATCATTTTTATCTTTAAAATTTGCCTTATAACTAATATACTGTCCTTGGCTTTCCTTTTCCGATACGCTCCATTCACTTGGTAATGAAAATATATATCTTCCCTCATCAAAATTATAATCCTTAAATTCGTTTATCCCATTTTCTACAAGAGCAACTTCTGTAAATGTTTCTTTAAAAAACGATTGTGTTACACCTAACACTATCATTAATGAAAGTAAAATGGACAATATTAGTATTTGCTTTTTATTCATATTGCCTCTTCTACTTCATAGGAACTACAACTGTTGAGTTTTGGAAATCATAGAACATAAGCCAATAGCCAGAGCTTCTAGTATCGTTATGTGCCCATGTAACATATCCTGTTTTGCCCTCATATGGTTGTTCTGAAAGATCTTTACTTCCTGGTATTGCATAAACAATATGAGTCAATTCTCCTACAGAATTACACTTATATCCTAATAGAAAATACTTAGTTTTACTTATATAAGGATAATAATTTAACATCGGATAATATACTAATGTATATTTGTTGTAATCTGATATATTAAATAAATCATCAATTCTATTTATAGGTACCTTATACCATTTACAATTTTTAATACCATCTAATCCTTCATGATATTCTTCAAATCCTTGTGCAATTTTTTCAAAGTATTCACCAATTTTGCCTTTTATATTAAAGCTATTTGATGACTCCATCTTTAACTTTTCAATATCTTTTTCATATTGTTCAAAATCAGCACCATCAATTCTAGTATTTTCTTCTATTCTTCTGTGATTTACTGTCTTTGTACAATAAGATTCGTCATTTAACTCATCAATAATTTTTTTGCATTTTTCAGTTTCGCTAAAATTATATTTATCTTTCTTTGTTTTCTCTTCTTCATTCTTCTTTTCTTTTTTATATTCTTTTTTATGTTCTTCTTTTACTACTTCACACTTATCCTTGCATTTTTCTTCACACTTTTCTTCACATTTCTTTTCACATTTTTCTTCACAGACATCTTCACATTTCTTTTCGCATTTTTCTTCACAGACATCTTCGCATTTCTTTTCGCATTTTTCTTTGTATTTCTTTTCGCACTTATCTTCACAGGCATCTTCACATTTTTCTTTGTACTTCTTATTTTTATTGCGATTATCATCTTCGTTGCATTCAAAATCCATATCTATATTTATCTTATCAGAATTGTTTATAGACTCTTTCTTTTCACTACCTTTATCTTTCATATTTGGGGTAGTATCTGATTTTATAGACACTTTACTTCCAGTATCTTCTGGTTTTATAATTGTTTTACTTCTAGTATCATTGGTGGTTATTTTCTCTGAAGCATCATCTTCTTTTACAACTTTAAGCTTTTTCCAATTTTCTTTTGGTTCTTCTCCATTGATGAAGCCATACATCATAAAGGCAACTTCTCCTGAATTTGCTTTACAAATAGCAGCGCCATTTATTTTTTCATAAGATATGCCTAAACCAGCTATGTTATTTATATAGTATTCTTTACTTGTATCTCCTTTTCCAACATCATTTATTTTTAGAGACCCCAAATCAATTAATTGTTTCATGTCCTTTTTACAACAGATAAGTACTACAGAATAATCTTCTTCTTGTTTCAGATTTTGAGCATAAAAAGATATTTTACACTTATCTCCCTTTGCTTCCACTTTAGCATAGCCAGACAAAGCTTTTTCGGTAGACTCTGAGTTGATTTTTTCATCTTGCTGTAAAATTATAAAATTTCTATATAATTTATTATGTGCCACTACCATAATCCCTCCACATATATTTATTCAATAAAGTATATGCTTTTATTGATAGATTATGATTAAATACTATAATGCTAGATCGTCTTTTAATTAAATATTTATATTTATCTATGAGCTTTTATACTCAAAAATCAACACTAATTTTAAATTAAGGCTCTGCTAAAACATAGCCTAAATTAAATATATAATTTAATTATTTTTTCTAAGATCATATATGCTATCTGCTAAAGCTGCAAATTCTTCAATAGTTAATGTTTCCGCTCTTCTTTTCGGATCTATATTGCAAGAATCAAAAGCTTTTTGTAAATTTTCTTTCGAAAGACCTATTAACTTAGTAGCATTCCACAAAGTCTTTCTTCTCATATTAAAACCTGATCTAACTATATCAAATAAAAGTTTTTTATCTTGTACGTTAACTCTTGGTTCATTTAATCTGTCTAATCTTATAACTATAGAATCAACCTTAGGTCTTGGCATAAAACTTTCCGGTGATACTTTTCTTATAATTTTAGTATTACAATAATACTGAACCAAAACAGATAATGCTCCGTATTCTTTACAATTAGGTTCCGCATTTATTCTTTCAGCCACTTCTTTTTGTATCATTATAGTTAAAGATTCAAACTTATGATTTTCCTTAAGTAACTTTACTATTATAGGTGTTGTAACATAATAAGGAAGGTTTGCAACTAGTTTAACATGTTCTTCATCTTTCATTATTTCATTAAAGTCTACTTTTAAAGCATCATTATGTATTAATTCAAATTTATCATATTCACCTAATTCTTGTTGTAAAATAGGAATCAAGTCATTATCTAATTCTATACAAGTTACTCTCTTAGCTTTTTGCAATAACTTAGCTGTTAAAGTACCTACTCCCGGACCTATTTCTATAACAAAATCATTTTCATTAACGTCTGCTCCATCTACTATATCTCTAAGAACAGAATCATCTAATAAAAAGTTTTGACCTAAACTTTTTGAAAACCTAAAATTATATTTTTTAACCAATTCTTTAGTTTTTATATCCATTAAATCCATCTATTTTATCCCTACTTCCAATTGTTTTTCTATTTTTTCTATAGCGTCTGCAAATTCCTCTTTTGTTATTCCATAATTATTTAATCTAGAAATCATTTGAGCTGTATTACAATATCCTATACCTAAAATTTTACCAAGCATACTTCTTCTTACTTTAGATGTTGAGTCATTTGTTAATTTAAAGTAAAACATATCTTGCATAGTAAAAAAGTTTCTTTTTTCCTCAACAGTTATTTTAGCTGTTTCGAGTGCTTTTAATATTACTTCAGGACAAGCATTTTCCACCCCTATATCTCCATCTTTAAGACCATCTTCTTTAGAAATATACGCATGCTTTATTCCTTCTACTCTTTTAGAAATAATTCTTCTTATCTTTTCACCAGCAAAATCTGGATCAGTAAGAACTATTACACCTTTTCTCTTTTGAGCTTCTTTTATTCTCTCTATAACCTTAGCATTTATTCCAAATCCACCTACTGCTATTATTTCAGCATCTAATGCTTTTTTAACAGCATCAACATCGTCTCTTCCTTCAACCACAATTACTTCTTTAATCAATCTTATACTTCCTTTCATTACTGCATGATTAATATACCTACTAATAATAGTATATCAAACTTCAAATTATTTAAATAAAAAAAAGAGATAACTAACATGTTATCTCCTAAAAATCAACTACCATTCTCCTTGATAAGCTACTATGAATAAATTGACGGGTCTTCTTCCCCATTTTATACATTCATTTGATGAATCTAAGTATAAATCAATTATATTTCCTTTTATTGCACCACCAGTATCAGCTGCAATGGCGTATCCATATCCTTCAACATAAACTTTACTTCCTAAAGGAATAACTGATGGGTCAACAGCGATTGTACTTAATCCATTAGAATTTCTAACAGGTCTTCTGCCTGTAGCTGTAGTACTATGTCCACTATATGCAGTTGCAACAACAGATAATTTTTTCTTATATGCTATATTACCTGCTCCCCTACTTGCATATACATTGCCTGTCCCTTTTACAACAATCTTATTTACAGGTTCAGCAATAACTTTAGTACTTTTTACTTCTTTAGAAATCTCTTGACCATCTTTAATAATAACTTTATATGTTATTTGTTTTTCTCCATTAGTTCCTTCACTCTTAACTTGTTGAACGCTACTATCAAGACTTGAATCTTTTTGTACCACTGTATCGAAGTTTATTTTTTCCTTTTCTACAATGTCTTTAGTCTCTACCTTAACAATCTTAACGTCTAAGTTTTGTTCTATTCCTGTATCTAAAGAAGGTAATACTTCATCTGTTCCTTCTTCAAATTCTACACCTTGCTCTTTTAGTACGTCTGATTCTGTTTGTAGCATATCTCCAATAGTATCTTCTGCTGTTTCTAATGTTACAACTTTATCACTAAAAGTAATATTTACTGGAATAGCTTTCTTAATTGTAATTAATTCTTTTTCAGATACTATAGAATCCAATGATGGTTCTATCTTATCTTTTTCTGCCAATTCTATTCCATTATCTTGTAACACATCTTTCACAGTCCATTTATACGTGACAAAATTTTCTTCTTTTCCGTCTATACTTATAGTAAGTGTTTTCCTTACACTCATTAATGTCGCTGTAATAACAATCGCCACAGCAATTGTTGTTATTATGATTTTTGCCTTCGGACCGTTAGAAAAACTTTTCTTAAAATAATCTTTTAATTTTTCTACCATTGATTTCCCTCCTTTGGCAAGAGCGTATACTGAATTATATCCTAAAGACTTAATCTTGTCAAATTTGATAATCTCTTGCACCTTATAAACCCCTGTAATAATGCACTTTTGCATAATTTTTTTAAAATAATTAAATATAATAATTATAATAGCGATATTTATGGGTTTTTTATATCAATGTTGTTGAATTAAAAAATTATAAATTGTTTATGAATTATCTTAGAAATTAAATGAAAAACAAGATTATTTTTCTAAAATACTACAATCAATATTTTACCTTATTTTTCCTTTTTAATCAAGCTATAAAAATTCTCATTAAATCTCATATTCAATTCATATGGATCGATTTCTCTTATATGAGCTATTTTTTTTATTATATATTCTATATAGTCTGATTTGTTTCTTTTTCCTCTATTAGGCTCCGGCGCCATATACGGACAATCAGTTTCCACTAACATTCTATTTAACGGTATTTCCTTTGCAACCTCAACAACTTTTTTTGCATTTTTAAATGTTACAACACCTGTAAATCCTATATAATACCCTAACTTAATACATTCCTTTGCAAATTCAACACTTCCAGAAAAGCAATGTACAACACCTGTTACATCTGGAAATTCTTTTATTATTTCTAATGTATCTTGATGCGCATCTCTGTCATGAATTATTACTGGCAAATTAAGTTCTTTAGCTAAATTCATTTGCTTTCTAAATACTTCCTTTTGAATTTCTTTTGATGGGTTTTCATCCCAATAATAATCTAATCCAATTTCTCCTATAGCTACTATTTTGTCATTAGATTTTATATATTCTTTAATTTCATCTAACGTATTATCTTTAAATTCATTGGCATTTTCAGGATGTATTCCTAATGCTCCATATATAAAATCATACTCCTTAGTCAATTCATAAGTAGTTTTTAAGCTATTATAAGATGCTGCACAATTTAAGACTCTGACCACACCATTTTTTTGAATTTCCTCTAATACTTCTTTACGATCATTTTCAAAAGATTCATCATCATAGTGAGCATGACTATCTATTATTTTAAATATTTTTTCCATAACAGCATATCCTTTCAAATATTGAATATATCTCTTCCTTAATTTACTTTCAAATATTCAATGTTAAATTTTAAATTAATTTTAAATTGTCACAGATTTGACATATTCAAATAGTATATTTAAATTGTAAAGTAGTTAAAGCATTATTATTTACCCCTTTTAACCATTATATATTAATGGTTACGGAACACCTCACCCCCTAAATGAGGTGTTCCTTTTATTTTATATTTATCTAACTATACTTCCGCTTAAAATTTCACCTGGATCTACAATCTTTAATTCACTATCATCATCAGGTGCTGCACATAAAATCATACCTTGCGACAATTCTCCTCTAAGTTTTACAGGTTTTAAATTTGCAACTAAAACTACATTTTTACC
Source organism: Clostridium aquiflavi (assembly GCF_031344075.1). NCBI lineage: Bacteria > Bacillati > Bacillota > Clostridia > Eubacteriales > Clostridiaceae > Clostridium > Clostridium aquiflavi. The sequence continues at coordinate 85,759 of NZ_JAVJAN010000006.1, read as the reverse complement.
TATTAATTCTTCTGGTTTGTAGTATTTAGCAATTCCTGACACCACTTGTCTTTCTTCGCCACCTAAATCAACCTTTAATTTTAAAAGTTTTTTAGCACCCTTTATTGGTTCACATGCTAATACCTTAACAACTCTTAAATCCACTTTTTCAAAATCATCAATTGTGATTTCTTCTTTTATAGGAGTTATTTCTCTTTTAGCTGGTGCTTGTGCTGCCTTTAATGCTTCTAACTCTTCAAGTTTCTTTTCTACATCTATTCTTGGGAATAAGTTTTCGCCTTTAACTACCTTAGTTCCAGCTTTTATTCCATCAAATGACTTTAAAGATTCCCATGATATTTCAGAAGTATTAATTTGTTCATTAATCTTCTTAGCTGTATCTGGTAAGAATGATGAAATCATTACTGAAGCAAATCTTAAACTTTCAATTAAGTTGTAAAGTACTGTTCCTAATCTAGACTTCTTACTTTCATCTTTAGCTAAAATCCAAGGAGTTGTTTCATCTATATACTTATTAGCTCTGCCTATTAATTCAAATATATGCTCTAGTGCTAAAGGAATGTTTAATTCATCAATAGCTTCTTGAACTTTGTTTGGAGCAGCTAATGCTAAGTTTATTAATTCTTCATCAAATTCTCCACTTTCAGCTTGTGGTTGAATTTCTCCTCCGAAGTATTTTTCAATCATTGCGACACTTCTTGATAAAAGGTTACCTAAATCGTTACAAAGATCTGAATTTATCTTTTTTATGAATATTTCATTGTTAAATAGACCATCTGCGCCAAATGGAATTTCTCTTAATAAGTAATATCTTACTGGATCTACTCCAAATTCGTTAACTAATACAACTGGATCTACAACATTACCTTTAGATTTTGACATCTTTCCACCATCAACAAGTAACCATCCATGACCAAATACTTGTTTTGGAAGTGGTAAATCTAATGCCATTAACATTATTGGCCAATATATTGTATGGAATCTTAATATATCTTTTCCTATTAAATGTACATCTGCTGGCCAGAATTTATCATATAATTCTTTATTATCTTGACCATATCCAAGTGCAGTAATATAGTTTGATAATGCATCTATCCATACATAAACAACATGGTTTTCATCAAATGTTACTGGAACACCCCAATCAAAGCTAGTTCTTGAAACACATAAGTCTTGAAGACCTGGTCTTAAGAAATTGTTTAACATTTCATTTTTTCTTGATTCTGGTTGAATGAAGTTTGGATTTTCTTCTATATACTTAATTAATCTATCAGCATATTTGCTCATCTTAAAGAAGTAAGCTTCTTCTTTTGATTTTTCAACTGGTCTGCCACAATCAGGACAATTTCCATTTACTAATTGAGTATCTGTCCAGAATGATTCACATGGAGTACAATACCAACCTTCATAAGAACTCTTATAAATATCCCCTTGATCATGTAATTTTTTAAATATATCTTGAACTGCTTTTACATGATAATCATCTGTAGTTCTAATAAATTTATCATAGCTTACATTCATCATGCTCCAAAGATCTTTAATACCTGCTACAATCTCATCTACATGTTCTATTGGAGTAATTCCTTTTTCTTCTGCTATTCTTTGGATTTTTTGACCATGCTCATCAGTACCTGTTAAGAACATTACATCATATCCTGTTAATCTTTTAAATCTTGCTAACGCATCAGCAGCTACTGTAGTATAAGTATTTCCTATATGTAGCTTCGTTGATGGGTAATAAATTGGTGTAGTTATATAATATGGTTTTTTACAATCTTTGCACATTTTAAATAATCCTCCTTATTTTAAACAATACTCTAGGTATTGTTTTTAGCATTTTTAATATAGTGTTGATATTTTAATAAAGTAGCTGAACCATGCTTTAATGTACAATACAATTAGCAGCTTATAATAGACAATTGTTATAAATCAAAAAAGTCTCTATATAGGTATATTAAACCTATATAGAGACGTATATACGTGTTACCACTCTACTTTTTATTTATTTCACAATAAATAACTCAATAGGTGACTATCATCACCTTGCATTATAACGGATGCTGCCGTAAATTCCTTAACAAATATTGCTCGGGAAATATGCTCCGAGGCCATCTTCATGAAAATTTCTTCTGCTAACTTTCACCATACATTAGCTCTCTTTAAAAATTCCTTTTCATTACTCTTCTCTTCATAGCATTTATATACTTATTATAATAGAATAAATATATTTTCCTGTCAAATAAAAAGCTGCATTATATTAAGTTTTTAACTTAATACAATACAGCTACTTTATATATTAAGAAATCTTATTCAAAGACATAGGTTTAAGTACTTCTTTAATTTCTGATAAAGATTTATCCATACTAGCTTCAACAGCTGCAGTAATTGCACCTTCTACTAAAGGAGCATCTATAATTTCTACATTTTCTCTAATGTTATCATCTAAAAATTCTATAGCCATTTCCGTGTTCATAAATGCACTACCTAAGTCAAATAATACAAGTACACCATTATCACTATAAACAGACTCTATTGCACTAGTTATCTTAGAAATATCTGTGCCTATTCGTCCATCACTAGTTCCACCTGCATCTACAATTGAAACTTCTGGCGCCATTTGAAGTGCAACTTCTCTAACACCTTTTGCTATAAAATTACTATGTGAAACAATTACTATACCAACCATAATTAATTCTCCTCTTTAGTTAATTCTTCTACTATAGTATTTAAGATTAAATACATTGAAGTAGCTCCTGCATCGATATGTCCTATACTTCTTTCTCCTACATAACTCGCTCTACCTTTAGTTGCAACTATATCTTTAGTATGTTCCATACCATTTTTAGCTGCCTCTTTAATTTCAAGTAATACTTCTTTAACAGATTTATTTTCTCCAATAGACTTTTTAGCTGCTTCAATTGATGGTGATAAAGTATCAATCATTGTTTTTTCCCCTTCTTGACCTTTACCTCTCATCTTTATTCCACCTAAAGCCTCTTCTAAAACTTTGATAAAATCATTTATGTCCATTTCACTTTTTTTATTGACTACCATAGCAGCTTTCATAAAAGCAGTTCCATATAACGGACCCGAAGCTCCTCCTACATTAGACACTAAAGCCATACCAGAGTTTTTAAATATATTTCCCAAATCATCTTCAGGTAAATCTTTTATTTTTTCAATAACAGCTTTAAAACCTTTGTTCATATTTAGACCATGATCACCATCGCCTATTGCTGCATCTAATTCACTTAAATATAATTTATTTTCTTCTATAACTTTTTCTACTTTTATTAGAATGTCTTTTACTTCCTTTACTGTTACCATAATTAACCCTCCTCTAATATGATGATACTAAATAACCTTAAATCCTGGAGTATCAGCTTTTGCATCAAGTAATTCTTTAAGTTCACTATCAAGTTTTAGTACTGAAACAGAACATCCTGCCATTTCTAGTGAAGTCATAAATTCTCCAACAAAAGTTTTATGAATACTTATTCCTTTATCTTTCAATAATTGATTTATTTTTTTATTTACAATATATAATTCCATATAAGGTGTTGATCCTAATCCATTTATCATAACAGCTACTTCATCACCACTTGAAATTTCTATATCTTCTAGAATTTTACCTAATAAATGTTCTGCAACCTGATCTGCAGTTGATATTTTTTCTCTATGAGTTCCTGGTTCTCCATGAATACCCATACCAATTTCTATTTCATCTTCTCCTAAAGTGAAGTTAGCTTTACCTGCTGCTGGTACTATACAAGATGATAAAGACATTCCCATACTTCTAACGTTTTCAATTACCTTTTCAGCAACACTTTTTACTTCTTCTAAATTTCCACCAGCTTCAGCCTTAGCTCCAGATAATTTATGAACAAATACTGTTCCTGCAATACCTCTTCTTCCAGCTGTATATAAACTATTTTCAACTGCTACATCATCATTAACTATAACTTGTTCTACCTTTATACCTTCCATTTCAGCCATTTCCTTTGCCATTTCAAAGTTCATAACATCTCCAGTATAATTTTTTATAACAAGAAGAACTCCATTTCCATTGTCAGTTGCTTTAATTGCTTCATACACTTGATCAGGAGTAGGTGATGTAAATACTTCTCCACAAACTGCGCCATCTAACATTCCGAAGCCAACATATCCTCCATGTGCTGGCTCATGTCCACTACCGCCACCACTAACTATTGCGACTTTATTTTCTGTTTTTTCACTTCTTACTAATACATTAGCATTATCCAATTTTTTTAAATACTCTGGATGTGCTGCCACAATACCTTCTAACATATCTGATAAAACATTATCTGGATTATTTATTAACTTCTTCATTATTAAACGCCTCCTAAATATATAATTTTAGGCCTTGCTAGAATTTATCCAGCAAGACCTTTGATTTTATTTTAACTTTATAATAATAGCTATTTAATTAAACAATTGCTTGCCATAAGAAAGCACCGATTAAACCACCAACTATTGGAGCTACTACTGGAATCCAAGAATATCCCCAGTCTGAATCTCTTTTGTCTGGTATAGGTAAAATAGCATGTGCTATTCTTGGTGATAAATCTCTACAAGGGTTAATTGCATATCCTGTAGGACCACCTAAACTTAAACCTATTACAAAGATTAATCCACCAACACATAATGTGTTAAGTCCTGGTGCCATTTGAACAGCGCCTAATCCTAATATACCAAATACTAACATGAATGTTCCAATAAGCTCACCCATGAAGTTTATTCCAGTATTTCTTATTACTGGAGCTGTACAAAATACTGCTAATTTGCCATCTTTGTCATCAGTTGCTTTAAATTGATCATAGTACATAATAAATACTAATATAGCTCCTAGGAAAGCTCCTAAGAATTCACCTGCAAAATATTCTGGAACCACTGACCATGGAATAGTTCCGATTGCAGCAAGTGCTACTGTTAATGCTGGATTAAAGTGAGCTCCACTGTATCCTCCAAACATTAATGCTGGAATAGCAACAGCTAGTGCCCAACCAGTTGTAATAACTATCCAACCTGCTCCTGTACCCTTTGAATCCTTTAAAACAACGTTTGCAACAACGCCATCTCCTAGAAGGATAAGTAACATTGACCCGATTAATTCAGCCATAAAAATTGACATAAATAATACCTCCCATTTTATAAATTATTTATTTACACTTATATTAGTAGCAATAATCATGCCAAAATATTCTAATTGTTACATTTAGGACAAACAGTACCTTTACACAATATTTCATCATTATATACATTGGTGTTTTTTCATAATATTGGTCAAAATTCCCAAGTGAAAACGTTTATATTGCGCTTTTTTACCAATAAATTATATTTTTTGCACTTATATTTATTCCAATAATCTGTATTTAAAATCTATTAATCGCACTTATTTCATATCATTAAAACTTTTTCTAACTAATACACTGCTAATATTATAACCTATCAATACTTTTATAGAAGATTTATTCTGAAATTGTTACAATATCTTTACAATTTTAATACATTTATGGTTCACAGATATAAATTTATTTTCTTCTCCAATTAACTGTTTTTTCTATTCCAAATTCCTTAGCCTTTGCTGCTATTGTCTTATGATTTAACCCTAATATTTTACCTGCTGCATTAAAACTACCATACTTTCTCAATGCTTTTTCTATTATCATCTTTTCATATGTTTTCATTGGCAATACTTCATCTAATTCTTGAATCGTATTTAAAATTTCATTTTTAGAAGATCCTCTAAAATCGTTCTCAGTAAATATTTTAATATTATTTTTACTTTCTTTTTGTGTTGCTTCATTTATATACAAAGGTATATCTTTTATAGTAATAATTTCACTTTCATTTAAAGCTAATATTCTTTCTATTACATTTTCTAACTCTCTGACATTACCATTCCATGAATAATTCATAAATATATTAATTACATCTTTTGAAAATTGCTTATGTTCTCCTGTTTTTTGAAATTTATTAATAAAATGATTAACTAACATAGGAATATCCTCTGATCTATCCTTTAAGCAAGGAATTAATACTGGAATAACATTTAATCTATAATATAAATCTTCTCTAAATTCACCTGACTTAACCATTTCTTCTAAATTTCTGTGTGTTGCTGCTATAACTCTAACATCCACCTTTATAGTTTCTTCCCCACCAACTCTTTGAAATTCTTTATATTGCAATACTCTTAAAATTTTAGCTTGAGTATTTTTATCCATTTCACCTATTTCATCAAGAAATATAGTTCCATTGTTCGCTAATTCAAATTTCCCTAATTTTCTTTTTATAGCACCAGTAAATGAACCTTTTTCATGTCCAAATAATTCACTTTCTATTAAATTTTCTGGTATAGCTGCACAATTAACGCGTACAAATGGGCCTTTTTTGCGATTACTTGCATTATGAATTCCTTCTGCAATCAATTCTTTACCAGTACCACTTTCCCCTCTGATAAGTACTGTTGCAGAACTTTTAGCTGATTTAGTCGCTAAATTTAATATATCTAAAATTTTATTACTTTTTCCTATAAATTTATTAAATGCCTTATCAGGTTTATTGGAAATACTAACCTCATTATCATTTAATTTATTGTTAATTACTAAACCATAAGTATTGTATATATTAATATCCTCTAAAAGATTATCTTCATTAATATAACTTTCTAATAACACTTCTATATTTTTAAATACTAATTCTAAGTCATTACTTCCATCTATTATTAAAGTTAATTCCTTCGCTTCTGATATGTTTAAAAGTATATAACCTAATATTATTGTAGCTGGAATTTCTCCTCTCTCTTTAATATCGAGAATTATTTTAACATTATATGTTTCTTCTAAATCAAAAATTTTTTTTATAATAAATACTACTACTTCAAAATCTAAATACTTTTTGTTATTGTCAATTTTTATTTTCCTAACAATTCTCATGCATACACCTCTAATCTATAAGTAATCTTTAAATATATTCTTTTGAAAATAAAAATACTATAACTCCTATTGTTACTGGAATTGAAATAATATCTAATTATATAAAGAAACTATTAAGTTAAAATTCACTTAATAGTTTCTTTTTTAACTATTTAAATTTATATTTCTCTAGTTGCATTCTTAAGAAAGTTCTTTTCTTCATCATTTAAATAATGACTTAACTTAGCATAAGTTTCTGCATGGTAATTATTTAACCATTTTTTTTCTGCTTCTGTTAATAATGATTCATCTATACCTTCTAAATCTATTGGACAATATGACATTACTTCGAATTTGTAAAATTCTCCACCATCATTGGTCTCTATGTCATTAGCTACTAACATTACATTTTCAGTACGTATTCCATGCTTTCCTTCTTTATATACTCCTGGTTCATTTGTTAATATCATTCCGGGTTCTAAAACTACAGTGTTAGGGACTGGTCTTATTGATTGTGGTCCTTCATGAACACTTAGGAAAAATCCTACTCCATGTCCTGTTCCACATTTATAATCCATACCTTCATCCCATAAAATAGTTCTTGCTAATACATCCAAGTTTGAACCTGTTGTTCCTTTTAAGAATTTTGCTTTCATAAGATTTATATGAGATTTTAAAACTAAAGTAAAATCTTTTTTTTCTTCATCTGTTAGTTTTCCTAAAATAAAGCTTCTAGTTATATCTGTAGTTCCATCTAAATATTGTCCACCAGAATCAACCAAAAGTATTCCTTCTGGTTTTAATTCATAAGCACTTTCCTTTGTAGCTGAATAATGCATCATAGCTGCATGTTCTTTATATCCTGCAATAGTTCCAAAACTTTCTTCTACAAAAAGATCACCTTTGCTTCTTAATTCTAATAACTTCTCCGATACAGTAAGTTCTGTTATGTTTTCTTTTCCTACATTTTCTTTAAGCCATTTTAAAAATCTAACCATAGCTACACCATCTTTTATTTGGCATTTTCTAAGATTTTCTATTTCAACACTATTTTTTATAGCCTTTAATTTTGTTGTTATATTTTCTTCTTCTATTACTTTTACATCATCATTTATTAATGTATATATATAAGCACTTACTTTATTAGAATCTACTATAACGCTATCTTTTATTTCTTTAGCATTTTCAAATATTTTATTATATTCTTCTACCTTAATACCTTCATTGTTTAACTTTATTTCATCTTCATTTGATAGTTTATTTTTATCTATATATAATGTAGCTTTTTCTTCACTCACTATTGCATAAGCTAATGCAACTGGAGTATCTTTTACATCATTTCCTCTTATATTGTAAAGCCAAGCAATGTCATCTAATGAAGATATAATATATGAATCTCCACCAATTCTTTTCATTTCAGCTCTAACTTCTTGAATCTTTTCTTTTGCTGATTTACCACAATATTTTACATCATGTAAAAAAGCTTTTTCTTTAGGTAGTTGTGGTTTATCAGTCCATATTTCTTGAATCAAGTCTTTGTCCATCACTATATTTATATCTTTTTTATCTTTTATTTTCTTAAATTCTTTATATTCATTTATAGAAAATAGTCTTCCATCAAAACTCAAGGTTTCTCCTGATTTCATATTCTCCATTAACCATTCATTTAATGTTGGCCATCCTGGTATTCTCATTTTATATAATTCAATTCCTGAATCTTTTAATTGTTGCTCAGCTTGAATAAAATATCTACCATCCGTCCAAAGAATTCCTTTTTCTCTTCCTATTAAAGCTGTTCCTGCTGAGCCAGTAAATCCTGTTATGTATGCTCTTGATTTAAAATGTTCAGCTACGTATTCGCTTTGGTGAAAATCACCACTAGGAACTACATAGTAATCTATATTTTCATTTTTCATTATTTCTCTTAATTTTTGTATTTTTTCAAAAGTTCTCATATAATTCATTACCTTTCTCTAAATAATTTAACCCATATTTATAAAATAAAAATAAGATACCAACTATTCTTGATATCTTATTAATTATATCACAATTTAAATATATTCTTTATTATAAATATTATTGTTTCATATTAAAACGCCAATATTTTATCATATTTATTAAAAGTATTAATGCAAAAATAGTTGAAATGCTATAGCCAACAACACCAATTAATGATACTCCATTATACTTAGGTCCTACATTTTTAGTTATTACTAGAGATGAACCTATAATTAATGACGCTATCAATAATCCTGTTATCATCCTATTTACCATTTTATTTAGCTCCTGAAATATATAATTTTTATCTTGTACTATGAGTTGTAATTTAGCTTCTCCTAAAGACATTTTAGTTAATAACTCTGATACTTTAGAGGGTATCCTAATACCATCCCTTCCAAATGAATATAGTGATACTATTAGTTCTTCACTTGTAAGAATGTCAAATATTATATCCTTGTTTTTTGCTTTTATAAAAGATATTATAACATCTATAATTTCTAGCTCAGGATCTATTTCAGCTATAACCCCTTCTAATATTACTACTCCTCTTATTAGTGATACTAATTCTCTTGGCAACTGTAAATTGCTTTCCTTTGTTAAATAAAATATCTCCTGTAATAATACAGATATTTTTATATTCTTTATTGATGTAGTTAGATATGTATCAAACATATATGATACTCCATCATATAAATGCATTTTATTTACTTTTCCCTTTTTTATTGAAACCGCTAATATATATTCTATAAGTTTTTCCTTATCTCTAGTTGCTATAGCTAACATCATTGAATTTAAAGTTTTCTTCGTACTATCATTCAATTGCCCTACAATGCCAAAGTCAATAAAACAAATTTTACCGCAATTTATTAATAAATTTCCCGGATGAGGGTCTCCATGAAAAAAGCCATCTTTAAATACTTGCTTACAATAAGATAATGCTAATTTTTTTGCAATATCTTTATTATCATATCCTTCATCTTTAATTCTTTGTAAATCATTTATTTTAAATCCCTCTATTTTTTCTAATACTAGTACTTTGCTGCTTAATAATTCCTTTACTATATAAGGTGCATAAATAGGTACAATATTTTTATTGTTAAGCCTAAATTTTTCAATATTTTTTCCTTCTAAAATAAAATTTAATTCTTCTTCTGCAGTCATTTTCAATTCTCTCAAAGCCTCTATAGGATCAATGGGTAAAGTAATTTTTGTTTTAGTAAATTTAAATATTCTCATTAAGATAGCTATATCCAAATGTATTTTTTCATAGATGTCTGGTCTTTGTATTTTTATAACTACCTTTCTTCCATCTTTTAATACACCATCATAAACTTGAGCTATAGATGCAGATGCTATTGGAATCACATTAATATTTTCAAAATATTCTTCTAAGGAGATATTTAATGAGCTTTCTAGAACAGATTTCATTACCTCAAAATCTTCTTGTGGAGCAGAATCTTGTAATTTTACTAATTCATCTATATACTCCTTAGGAAGTATATCTGGTCTTGTACTCATTATTTGACCTAGTTTAATGAATGTTGGTCCAAGTTCCTCAAATGCATTTCTTAAATTCGTAGGAGATTTCTTATATTCAACTTGTTTGCTGTCAAATATATATCCAAAACCATAACTTGCAAAAACCTTTATTATTTTTTTAAATCTCTCTGAAGATTGATTAGCCACAGATTCTCTCCTCCTTAGAAGAATAATTTCTTATTTAAAATAGAACCTTTATTTATCTTTTAATTTTTCTTCTATATTGCTGATTCTATCTTTTAGTTCATTAAATTCTTCTTTCGTAATAAAATCAAATTCTTGAAGTATGTCATAAATATCATCTTTAGTTAATGGTTTAATTTCATTAATTTTTTCATTAGCCTTAGATTTTACATTATCTTTTTTTTCTTTTATCTCCCTTTTTAATTCTTCTGAAAGTTCTTTGCCTTCTTCTATTGTTACTTTGCCTTTTTCAACTAATGTATTTATAACTTCATTAGCTTTTTCATAAGTCATAGTTGTTGCTCCAACCATAGCGACAAACAAATTTCTTGCTTCTTTAATCAACAAAATCATCTCCTAAAATATATGTTTAATATATACTATTAAATTAAGTTATGAATGGGAATTAATATTAATTAAATCTTATTATATGTTTAATTTATAAATTTTATTTAATTAGGAATAAATTAACCATTAAAACTGCCATTATTATAGCTGTTAAATCAGCAAAAATAGCTGCCCATAATGTATGTCTTATTTTCTTTACTTTTACAGCGCCAAAGTAAACTGTAATGGTATAAAAAATAGTTTCTGTTGTGCCCATTACAACTGAAGAAATTAATCCTATTTTAGTGTCAGCTCCAAAACTTTTTATGATATCTGTAAACACTCCTATAGCTCCACTGCCTGAAAGTGGCTTTATAATTATTAATGGTATTATTTCTTTAGGTAATCCTATTAAATTTCCTATTGGTGCAATTAAATTATTTAAAACATCTAATAAATTAGATTCTTTAAAAATTTGCACTGCTATAATCATAGCTAATAAAGCTGGAAATATTCTTAGGCATACATTTAAGCCTTCTTTAGCACCCTCTATAAACCATTCATAAACCTTACGCCCCTCTATCATCCCATAACTTATAATTAATAAAAAAATTATAGGAATTATACTTTTACTCAAATAATTAAGCATATATCATCAGCTCCCTTAAAAATATTTCTGTAATATCTTTGCACATATTATTCCTACTGTCGCTGCTGTAGCTGTAGATATTAAAGCAGGAATTATAATAACTCCCGGATTAACAGAATTGCAAGCTGCTCTTATAGATATAATTGTTGAAGGTATTATTTGAATACATGCTGCATTTAAAACTAAAAAAAGCACCATGTCATTAGATGCCCTCTCCTTCTTACCATTTAACCTATCCATTTCTTCCATAGCTTTAATTCCAAAAGGTGTTGCTGCATTAGAAAGTCCCATCATATTTGCTGTAAGATTCATAACTATAGCACCTAAAGCTTTTTCATCCTTGGCTGCATCTTTAAAAATAAGTTTTAAAAAGGGCTTCAATACTCTGGATATTTTTTCTGTCAAACCACTTTTTTCTGCCACCTTCATAACGCCACACCAAAAACACATTATTCCAGTAAGCTCAATTATAAAAGTGACTGTTGACCCTGATGCATTAACTATTGATTTAGAAATTATATCTCCATTACCACTTATTAAGCCAACTAAAATTCCAAAAAAAATCATAGCAAACCAAATATAATTAATCATATTCTCCTCCAAAATGTAATTATTCTTTACATATATATGCCTTGCACTTATTTTTTAGTAGTGATAGGATATATGTATTCAATATAAATTGACTTAAAGGAGAAACTTTATGAAGGAAGAAAACTTAAAAATAGCACAACAAGATATAGAAAATGCACTAAAGACTGTACAAGATATGGAAAAATCTCTTAGTGAAAATGCTGATTCAAAAGAACAAATAAAAGAAAAGTTTATATTGTTGTCTGAAACAGTTCAAAATTTAGAAAACCTTTTAAAAAACGAAGGAATATTATAAAAATAAAATCCCACATCTTAATTTTTTAAGATGTGGGATTATTTTATATAAAACTTAAGCTTCTAATACTTGAGTACTGCTCTTCTTAATTGAATCTTTTTTTAAATTATTATTATATCTTAAGAATACTATTAATGTTATTAATGATGAAATCAAATCAGAAGCTGCTCCAGCAACCCATACTCCTGTTAATCCAATGAATTTTGGAATTATTATTAAAAATGGTATTAAGATTATAACTTGTCTTAATAAACTTAAAAACATTGAAACTTTGACTTTACCTATTGATTGGAAATAATTTGTTGTTACTATTTGAGCTCCTATTAATGGTAGCATAACCAAGAAGATTCTCATTCCTGATGTACCAATTCTTAAAAGCTCTGGATCTCTATTAAATATTGAAATTAATAATTCAGGTATTGTTTCTACAACTATAAATCCTATTGTTACTATTACAGTAGCTACTATTGCTGTATATTTTAATGTCTTTTTAGTTCTATCATATTTTTTAGCTCCAAAATTATAACCTACAATTGGTTGCATACCTTGATTCAATCCAAAAATAGGCATTAAAAATATCATAACTAAACTATTTATTATTGTCATAGCTCCAATTGCAGCATCTCCTCCATACATTTGAAGAGAATTATTTGAAATTACTTGTACTGCACATTGAGCAACTTGCATACTAAATGGACTCATACCAATTAAAAATATGCTAACAACAACTTTTTTATTTAATTTTAGATATTTTCTTCTTATTTTAAGTATACCCTTACCTTTAGTAAAGTAGTATAAAATCCATATAGCTGATACTATTTGAGAAATTACAGTGGCAATTGCTCCGCCTGCTACTCCAAGATCTAGTACAAATATAAATATTGGATCTAATATTATATTTATAATTGCTCCTATTAGCATTGAAAGCATGGCAACTTTAGGACTTCCATCACTTCTTATAGAGTGATTTAAACCAAAACCAATCATATTAAATATAGTTCCAATAAATATTATTCTAATATAATCAACTGCATAACCTATAGTGTTTACACTTGCTCCAAACATAATTAAAAGTGGACGCATAAAAATTAATCCTACTACAGTTAATAATATACTTATTATTATTATTAATGTAAATGCATTTCCTAAATGATGTTCTGCACTTTCTTTATCATGTTCACCTAATTTAATTGATATTCTTGTAGCTGTCCCTATTCCAACTAACATACCAAATGCCATAACAATTGTCATAATAGGCAATGTTATCCCAACTCCAGTTATCGCTAAATTCCCTATTTCAGGAATATTGCCTATATAAATTCTATCAATTATATTATATAAAGTAATTACTAACATTCCAACAATAGCTGGTATTGAAAATTCTAATAATAATTTTCCTATTCCGATTTCTCCTAATCTCTTTTGATCGTTCAATAAAATTCCTCCTCTTTTTGTATAATTCTTATAATTACAATACTAATCATTCTAACATTTAGTAAAAAATTTTACAATTCAATATTTCACGCTAATTACATTGATTTAAACTAAATGTAAACTTTTAAATTAAACCTTTAACTAATTCTTTAAGTTTTTCGTATGTAATATGATTATAAGTTGCTATGTCAATTTGATGCTTATCTTGTACGACTATAGTAGGAACTTCAGTAATATTATATTTATCTATAAGATTTTGTTGTTCTTCGTTAGTTACATAATCTAAGCTTATATGGACTAAGTTAAAATTAATCTCATCTTTCAAATCCTTTAACATTATCTCAGACTCTAAGCTTTCTTCTTTATTTATTAATCCTTTAAAAAATATAACTGTTGGTAATGACTTGTCTATATCATTAAGTGATTTAACATATTCTAATTTATAACTAAATTCTTCTTCTGTGACTTTTGAATTTTTCTTATTAACAAAAAATCCTGCTAACAAAATAACTATTATTATTAAAAAGCACACAAGTACCCTTTTTTTCATTAATTCACGTCCTCCTTAAATATATTTTATCTATAAAAACCGTATTTATTATATAAAAATAAGGTGCAATAAAATAACTTAATACTTTTATTGCATCTTACTTATAATAATACCTTTTATTTAAATTGTACTATCTCTTTCTACTAATTCATGTTCTAAAACATAATGAGCTGTTTCTAGCTCTTTATCATTTAAGATTTTTATTAACATTCTCATTGCAACTGATCCCATATCATATGTTGGTTGAGAAATAGTTGTTATCTTTGGATAGAAAATTGAAGCTGCATAGTTATCATTAAATCCTATAACACTAACATCTTTAGGAATTTCATATCCTTTTTCTCTTAATCTATTTATTGCTCCCATAGCAATTTCATCTGATGCACATACAATTCCATCAAATTTTTTATTTTTACTTATGAATTCATCAATAGCATCATATCCTGTTTTTACTTTTACTGTATCTAAGTATACTAATTCTTGATCTAATTCAATGCCGTCTTCTTTAAGAGCTTTTTCGTATCCTATGTATCTATCTCCCCAAGCATTCATATGATTCTTTTCAGTTCCTATAAAAGCAATATTTCTAAGACCTTTTCCTATTAAATACTTTGTGCTATCATAACTTCCTTTTATATTGTCTATTGTAACACTTGGTAATCTGCTTTCTTTATCTTTAGTTTCAACAAGAACAGTTTTTAAATTTAATTCATTAATCAATTCTAAAATTTCTTCTTGAAGTGAACTACTCATATAAAGCACTCCATCTACCATTTTTTCTTTAAGAACTCTTAAATATTCTTTTTCTTTTTCTATATCTAAATCTGAATTACATAAGATTACATTGTAATCATATATATTAGAAACATCTTCGGCTCCTCTTACTATTTCTGGGTAAAGTTGATTTGATACATCAGGTAATAGTATACCTATAGTTTTTGTTTTTTGTGTTTTTAAACTTCTAGCTATTATATTAGGTCTATATCCTAATAATTTTATTGCATCCAATACTTTCTTTTTAGTATCTTCATTAACCACATCAATATCGTTTAACACTCTAGAAACTGTTGCTATCGAAACTCCCGCTTCTCTTGCAACGTCCTTAATAGAAGCTGCCATAACCATTCCTCCTTTATATTTTAAAGTAATTATATAAACTACTATTTATTGATAAAAGGCTAGAGTCAAAAGTAGTAACTTAGATTCTAGCCTATTAAATGTATTATTACTTAACAACCTCAACTGTCATATCTAAGTTTTCACCATTTATAATAGTTTGTGTATAATCACAAGTTTCATTATAAATAATATCGGAAGTTAAAGTTTCTTTCTTTATTGTTTCTGAGAATTTTTTAATTATATCTAATAATAACTCGTTGTTAGCTACATAAAGTTTTATCTTATCAGCTACTTCAAAGCCTTTATCTTTTCTCATGTTTTGTATTTTAGAAATAACTTCTCTTACATGGCCTTCTTCTCTTAACTCATCAGTAATATGAGTATCAAGAACAACACCAATTTCACCTTCACCAGCAAAAGCATATCCTTCTAAACCTTGCATAGTTACAAGAATACTTTCTGAATTTAACTCAATTTCAGTTCCATCAACGTTTATAACTTCAACGTCTCCGCCCTTAATCTTTTGAGCTAATTCCATTTGGTTTCTAGCAGCTATTTCTTTTCTGATTCCAGGTATTAACTTACCATAAGTTCTACCAAGTACAGGTAAATTTGGCTTAAGTTCAAAGTTAACATGTTCTGAAAGATCTGCACCAAATTGAATTTCTTTAATATTTAACTCATTAGTTATAATATCACCATAATATTCAGGAAGTGATGCTATAGAAACTAAAATTTCTGAAAGTGGCTGTCTGTTCTTAATATTAGCACCATTTCTAGCACTTCTACCAAGCTTAACTATTGTGTAAGCTAAATCCATTTCTTTTTCTAATTCCTTGTTTATAGCACTTTCATCAACTTGTGGCCATCTAGTTAAGTGAATACTTTCTTCTGCTGCATTATCTAAATTAACTACTAAGTTTTGATAAATTTCTTCTGTTACAAATGGTACAAATGGTGCTGCAACCTTTGATAAAGTAACAAGAACTCTATATAAAGTTACATATGCTCCTATTTTGTCATCATTAACAGTTTCTGTCCAGTATCTAGATCTATTTCTCCTTACATACCAGTTAGATAATTCATCAGTAAATTCTTCAATACTTAATGCTGCTGCAGTTATATCATAAGAATTTAACTTCTCATCAACAGTTTTAATTAATGTATTTAACTTAGACATTATCCACTTATCCATTACATTTTCAGACTTAAAGTCAGCATATTCTAATGGATTGAATGAATCTATATCTGCATATAACACATAGAATGAATATACATTCCATAAAGTACTTAAAAACTTTCTTTGAGATTCTCCTACATCATCAGTTGAGAATCTAGTTGGAAGCCATGGAGCACTTGCAGTATAGAAATGCCATCTTGTAGCATCTGCACCTTGAGAAGATAAAACTTCAAAAGGATCTACAACATTACCCTTAGATTTTGACATCTTTAAGCCCTTCTTATCAAGAACATGACCTAAAACAATACAATTTTCAAATGGATTTCTATCAAATACAGCAGTTGAAATTGCTAGTAATGTATAGAACCAACCTCTTGTTTGGTCAACAGCTTCTGATATAAATTGAGCTGGATAGTTTTGTTCAAATAATTCTTTATTTTCAAACGGATAGTGCAATTGAGCAAATGGCATTGATCCTGAATCAAACCAACAGTCAATAACTTCCTTAGTTCTCTTCATTTCCTTACCACAATGAGCACATTTTAAATGTACATTGTCTATATAAGGTTTATGAAGTTCTATATCTTCTGGTACATTAATTCCTTTTTCCTTAAGTTCTGCAATACTTCCTATACATTCTTTGTGTCCGCATTCACATTCCCAAATCGGAAGTGGAGTTCCCCAATATCTATCTCTTGAAATACCCCAGTCAATAACATTTTCTAAGAACTTACCAAATCTACCTGTTCTAATGTTATCAGGGCACCAATTAATCTTGTTATTATTCTCTAAAAGTTTATCTCTTAGAGATGTCATTCTTACAAACCAACTTTCTTTTGGATAGTAAAGAAGTGGTGTGTCACATCTCCAACAATGTGGATATGAGTGAAGATGTCTTGCAGTTTTAAATAACTTATTATTTTCTTCAAGCCATTTGCAAATACTATCATCACACTTCTTAACAAATTTACCTGCCCATGGAGTAACTTCTTCTACGAATTTACCTTCTTTATCAACTAAATTGATAAAAGCTATTCCATTTGCTTTAGCAACTAAACTATCGTCTTCACCATAAGCTGGTGCTATATGAACTATACCAGTACCATCTGTTAATGTTACATAATCGCCATGAATTACTTCAAAAGCTTTTCCTTCAACTTTACCAAAAGGCATTAATTGTTCATATTTAGTTCCAAGAAGTTCTGTTCCTTTGAATTCTCTTATTATTTCGTAATCTTCTCCAAGAACTTTATCAGCTAAATCTTTAGCTAATACATAAACTTCTTCTTCCACTTTTGCTTCTATATATGTGTAAGCTTTATTTATACAAAGAGCTAAATTTGATGGTAATGTCCATGGAGTTGTTGTCCAAGCTAATATAAACTTGTTTTCTTCTCCTACTACTTTGAACTTAGCAATAGCAGTTAAGTCCTTAACATCTTTATATCCTTGAGCAACTTCATGAGATGAAAGAGCTGTTCCACATCTTGGGCAGTAAGGCATTACCTTATGTCCTTCATATAAAAGTTCCTTATCCCACATTTGTTTTAAAGCCCACCATACTGATTCAATATATGGATTGTGGTAAGTTACGTATGGATGCTCCATATCAACCCAATAACCAATTTGTTCAGTCATCTTTTCCCACATGCTAACATATGTAAATACGCTTTCTTTACATTCCTTAACGAATTTCTCTACACCATATTCTTCGATTTGTCCTTTTCCTGAAATACCAAGTTTCTTTTCTATTTCAAGTTCAACTGGAAGACCATGAGTATCCCAACCTGCTTTTCTTATTACTTTATAACCCTTCATAACTTTATATCTTGGGATTATATCTTTCATAACTCTTGTTAATATATGACCAACATGTGGCTTTCCGTTTGCTGTTGGAGGGCCATCATAAAAAGTAAAATATTCACCATCTTGATTTGAGTCAAAACTCTTTTTTATAATGTTTTTTTCATTCCATAGTTTTGCTACATCTTGTTCCATATTTACAAAACTTTTTGAAGAATCAACTTTTTTATACATTTTATTTTCCCCTTTCATAATTAGTACTTTTTCATTATTACTTTTTAAAATTTAATATAAAAAAAACTCCATCCCACAGGACGAAGTTAAAATCGCAAACCACCTAAGGCTAACACTTTATTAATAGTGTTTAGTTCAAGTACTTACATACTCTATCCTTTAACGCAGGCCACGTGACAACTTAATAAACATAAATGCCTTTCAGTTTCCAACTCCTAGGTGATCTTCTCTTAGCTTCCCTATAGCTTTGCACCAACCAGCTATTCTCTAAAAGTTAAGTCTAAGTTACTTTTCCTAATCAAAGTCTTTTCTTTTTATTGTAACATTATATATTAACAATTTTTAAATGTCAATTCATGGTCTTAAAACTATTGTAAATATTTAAATTAATTATTGATATTTTTACAATTTTATACTCTATTTCTTTTAAATTTATTTACAAGAACTAAAAATATTCTATTTAACTTCACTAATCCACATATTAATAGCTAATCACCTTTATTATGTAAATCATTAATTACATATTGAGAATTCTGTTTATGCATATTATTATTATTTACATTATTACTCTCACTATTCACATTTTTTTCTATTTCATAGGTTTAATTTTATTTTGTTTATTATTTCTAAAAACTAAAGTAGCCATTGCAAATACCGTAATTGGCACAGTCCAAACAAGACCAAGACTTCCTGCAAAAGCTGTTATTATTTCTGTAGATATTATTTCCATATTAATAATATTAGTATATGTCATTTTTTGAGCAGCAAGTAAAAATATTAAGCTGAAGGCTCCGCCTGCATAAGCTAGAATTAAAGTATTAGACATAGCCCCTATAATATCTTTACCAATATTCATACCACTTTTTATAAAATCTTTTTTACTTATATTGTTTTTTATTTGTAATACTTCATCCATGGCAGAAGTAATTGAAACACTAACATCCATAACAGCGCCTAAAGAACCAATTATAATTGCTGAAAACATTATATGTTTAAAATTAAGACCTAAACTAGAATTAGAATATGCAATCATTTGTGATTCAGTTTCTGCAAGGCCTGTTATTTTACACATATTTCCTATAATAATCGCCATAATAGTTGCAATTACAATTCCACCAATTGTTCCAATTATTGAGATTATTGTTTTTTTATTTATTCCATTTATAAAAAATAAAGAGGATGCCACCGTTAAAATACAAACTACTAGGGTTGCTATTAGTGGATTAAATCCACTTATTAATATTGGAAGTAAAACTTTTATTATCATGAAACTTGTAAAAATCAAAGTTAATATAGATTTAGCACCCTTCTTACCACAAATTAAAATTACAGAAAACATAAATATTCCTATTAGAAGATATAAGTAATTTTCTCTAACCATCTCATATAAATGTATTGAATTTATTTGACCTTCATTTGAAACAGTATAGTTTATTACTATTTCATCATCTTCACTAACAATTATTCGATGCATATCTATAGATTCTATTGTATTTCTTATTTTATATTTTTCTCCTACATGTTCACCATCAAGTATTGTAATTTCAAATTCTTGCTTAGTTTCTAATACATTTTTGCTTTCATCATCTAATTCATATATATTATCATAAGTTATTTTATCCACTCTTGCTTTTGCAAAGGAATAATTTTTATTAATATTAAGTTCTTGTTTATTAGCTTGTATAGTTGAAAATGTGAATAATCCTAATACCATTATTGCTAATATAATTATGCATGCATATTTGTTTCTATCTATTTTTTTCATAATTACTCCTACTGTAAAAAATATTATGTTTAAAATCAAGTAAAGTCATAGGGAGTAACTTACAGTATCTCTATGACTTTACAATGTTTTTATTTTAGCTCTATCTTAAGTATGTGTTTAAAAATTCTACTGAAATTTTACTTAAAATAAATTCTATTTTATTTGCCTTTTACGTCATCCCAAGTTACAGATTTTGCATTAGAAGATGTTTGTTCTTCTGCAACGCCAGATAAAGTTACGCTTCCATTATTAATACATTTAACTGCTGCTTTTCTTTGTTCTTTATCCCAATTGTTACCTATAATACTCCAGTTATTATCACATCTAGGAGTTATAGTTCCACCTTTAACATCTTTAATATATTCTCCAATTAACTCTCTTATTCTTCCTTCACCTAAACCTGCTGTTTCTTCTGATTTTCCTACAAGTGTTGGAAGTTGTTCACCTTCTTTAAAGATAACACCAGGAGTTAATAATTGAGTTGCTCCTCTATAGTTATTAACTGTTAAATAAAGTTCATCTGAATCATTTATTTTGCTTCCATCCATTCTAGTTAAATTAACTATTCTATTTCCAGCATCTTTTGATATATCTACATTATATTTTACGCCAGCAAACATATCAAAATTATATCCTGGTGTATTTGGATTAAATGAAACTGTTAAATCTCCAGGATTGTACTTATTGTAATAAGAAAAAGACCATTCCATATATTTCTTAAGTTGACTTCCTGTTATCTTAAGGGCATATAATGTATTGTCAAATTTATATATATTAGCAGTATCACACTTCTTTATTGGTCCTTCTAATATATTTTGTCCATCTTTAAATACTGCAGCAGATGAAACATCTATTTTATGATTTGCTACCTTTTCTCCATAATACATTTGAACTTCATTTATTAAACTAAGCATTGGAGTAGGTTGAATTTTAGCTTGATCTATTCCCTTAACTTCATTTGCAGGTGTTAAATTACCACCTTTTAAAGTACCAATAGGTGTATTAGCATCATCAATTGCTCTTTTATTATAACTTTCTAATGACTTTGCGATTTCATTATCAACTTGTACAGCTGTTCCATTCTTAGGTGCCATGTCATAAAGAGCTGTAGTGATATCTTTTGATTTATCTGCAACTACATATTCACCTTTAGAATTTTTAGTTAAGTTAATATTAATTTGACCAAGAGTTTTAGCCCATTTATAAGCTTCAACTATTACTGTTCCATTAGTTTTTGCTTTATTATAATCAGCTATAGTTGCTTCAGTGATAGTTCCGTCTTTTGTTATTGCTTTAACCTTATTATCACTAGGATTTAAAGAGTATATTTTATGATCATAATAATAATCACCAGCTATTTTTACATGGAAATGTGCTGCTACAAAAGCTGTTATTTCTGGACATTGTTCTAATATTTCAATAGCACTTGATCCGTCTGTGCCATATTCTTGAGTTTCTCCAATATGATCAACAGCAATTATTGTATTTACATTTTTCTTTTTAAGTTCTGCAATTGCAGCCTTAGTTTCGTCTACTGGATTAGTAACTTTATAACCCTTTAAATTAGCAGAATCCCATTTAGTAATATTAGGTGTTACCATACCTATTATTCCAACCTTAACTCCACTTCTTTCAACTATTGCATATGGTGCTGCAATTCTTGTTTTACCATCTGTATCATATACATTTCCACCTAGTACAGTACCATTAAATTGTTTCATTATATTTTTTAATGCTGGTATTCCATAATTAAATTCATGATTTCCTAAAGTAAAAGTATCATAGCCTATTTTATTCATTGCAGCTATCATTGGATTACTTGACTCATTTATAAATAATGATTCTGAGTTATCTTGGATAATGTCTCCTGCATCAACAACAATTGTGTTATTAGGATTTTTAGCTTTTAATTCATTAACTGCTGTTGATATTTGTGCAAGGCTTCCTGAGTTGTCCGCAACATTTACAGCATAATCATACGGTAAGAATCTACCATGAGTATCTGTAGTTGTTAAAATTTGCAAGTTAACGTTACCATCTTTGGCTAAAAGAGCTTCTTTACTAGAACTAGTTGTCTTGTTTTCAGTTAAGTCAACTACTTCATTATTAGTATCAGTTTTAGTATCTGCTTTTACTGTCATTGGTGTAAATAAAGTAAATACCATCATTGACGCTACTATTGACGATAAGAATTTTTTGTTTTTAAAACGTCTAAACATTAAATTTTTGCCTCCTAAATTTTTAATTTTTTTGATATGTTTGATTAATTTTATATATATAGAAAATTATAACATATAGGTTTTTATAAAAAAAGACATGCTACTGTAATCATTATCATTAATTATGATAAATTTTATAGTTTTATATAAACTATTCATATCTTTTAATATTTTATAGCTTATTTACTTAATAAACATATAATTTAAATTGCAAAAAATTAAATAAAAAGAGATGCATTAACATCCCTTTAACTAATTAGATCCATATTTATAATAGTTTTACAACTAAAATTTATATACTATTTTATTTTAATTATACAGTAGTTTTCTTAATACTTACTTAACTAGATATTTTTATAAATCATAGTAAAATATCTACTTAGTATTTATTAATGTAATGGATAATTATTATTATTTAACATTGACTCATTTTAATTAAGATGTTTTAATTTAATAAATAAGAATTTAAAGCATATAAGGAGAAAATATATATGGATAACAATTTAAATAAAGATATTTTAGATAAAATAACAAAGACTTGCACTTGTAAAAGTATAACTAGAGCAAAAATTAAAGAAGCTATAGTAAATGGTGCATCAACTTACGAAGAAGTTCAAAAAGCAACCGGTGCAGGATCAGGATGTTGCAAAGGAAGAAAGTGTTCAGAAAAAATAAATGATTTAATAAAGGAACTAAACTAATTTACTATGTTTAAATATCTGTTGATATATGCAATAGGTAAAATGGCATTGTAATTGGATTTTGAGAATTCTTAATGAGTATTGTCATATTTATTGCTTGTCACAATTTTACATTGGGAACAAGCTGAAATAGGACTATACTCATTTTAGTATTCCTAAGTTCAATTACTTAGTCCACTTTACTTATGCATATATCAACACTATACTAAAGCATCTTAAAATAATTAAATACTAATTAGACTATTATGTTATAATCATATAATAATTATTTTGGAAGGGGTCTTTTTAATATGGCAAGTAAATTTTATTTACATAAGGGACGTAGCGGTAAAGCTGAACAAGGTCGTCCTTGGGTTTATACTGATGAAATAAATGAATATGATGGCGAATATGAAAATGGTGATATCGTAGAGGTATACAATCATAAAGGTTACTTTATCGGTAAAGGTTACATAAATGATAAAAGTAAAATAACTATCAGAATAATGTCAAGAGATATAAATGAAAATATAGATGAGGAATTCTTCAAAAGCAGATTTAAAACAGCTTTTGAATATAGAAGAAGTATAATTGATGATTCATCTTGTAGAATGATATTTGGAGAAGCTGATTTTCTTCCTGGATTAACTGTTGATAAATTTGAAGATTATTATGTAATTCAAATTTCTACACTTGGAATGGATCAATATAAAGATTTAATTGTTAAAGTATTAGTTAATGAATATAATGCTAAAGGTGTCTATGAAAGAAGTGACATAGCAACTAGAGAAATAGAAGGTTTAGAACAAACTAGGGGATTTTTAACTGAACCTTTTGACACTAATGTTGAAATTGTTGAAAATGGAGTTAAGTACATAGTTGATCTAGCAAATGGTCAAAAAACTGGATTCTTCTTAGATCAAAAAGAAAATAGAGCTGCTATTCATAGAATATGTAAAGATAAAGACGTATTAGATTGCTTTACTCATACTGGTTCTTTTGCTTTAAATGCTGGTATTGCTGGTGCAAAATCAGTTCTTGGAATAGATGTTTCTCAGCATGCCATAGACTGTGCTAATAAAAATGCTGAATTAAACAATCTTCAAGATACAGTTAAATTTGAATGTCATAATGCTTTCGATGTTCTTCCTGCATGGTCAAGAGAAGAAAAGAAATTTGACGTTGTAATACTTGATCCTCCTGCATTTACAAAGTCTAGAAATACTATTAATGCAGCAAAAAGAGGATATAAGGAAATTAACTTAAGAGGTTTAAAATTAGTTAAACATGGTGGTTATTTTATAACTTGCTCTTGTTCTCATTACATGAATGAAGAACTTTTAAAGAAAACTATTGTAGAAGCTTGCCAAGATGCTAATAAACTTATAAGACAAGTAGAATTTAGAACTCAATCTTGTGATCATCCAATACTTTGGAATTCAGATGAAAGTTACTATTTAAAATTCTTCATATTCCAAGTATTTGATAAAACAAAATTATAAAAAAAGTGGCTTATGCCACTTTTTTTATAGTTTAATTATCTTATCTCCATCATAAATCGGAACCACATCTATTATGCTTTTCTTTATACAATATTCTATATCATTATCTAATTTTAAAGATCTCATAACTGAATAATGTCTAGCTTCTTTAACGTAATTTATAATGTCTTTGTTGCTTTCATAAATCATATTTGAAGTCTTAGCTATATCTGTAAGTTCTATATTGCTTTTTTCTTTTAACATAGTATTAATTATATATCCTCCACAAATATAATCATCCATAGAAAATTCTCCATTAGTTCCTGCATTAACTATGACAATATCATCATTAAGTTCTAATAATTTTTTAGCTACAGCTTCTGCATTTATCATTGCTGCTATAATAATCTTTTTGCCTAGTAAACATTTAGTTAATGCTCTAGTTCCATTGGTAGTGGTCATTAAAACTGTTTTATTTTTAACTACTTCTTCTGTATATTCTAATGGTGAATTACTTAAATCAAAGCCTTCTATTTTAACGGCTCTTCTTTCTCCACCTAATATAACTTCACTCTTATCATATTTCTTGGCTTCTTCAAGTGTTTCTTCTACAGTTAAATATGGTATGACTTTTTGGCATCCATTATTAATTGCAGTTGTTATAACTGAAGTTGCTCTAAACATATCTATTACAACAACAACCTTATCTTTTACAATATCATCAGTTATGTAATCTGCTGAAATTACAACATCTACTTTCATTTAAATATCCCCCATATGAAAATTCTTGCCCTGATATATATCATTATCTTCTAATGTTTTATCTATTGCATTTAATACTTCCCACTTTTTTAAACTCCACATAGGACCTATAAGTAAATCCCTAGGCGCATCACCAGTTAATCTGTGTACCACCATTTCTTTAGGTAACATAGAAACTGCCCTGAAAATTAATTTTATATAATCTTCTTGTGATAAGAATTGCAACTCACCATTTTCATATAACTCAACCATTTTAGTATCTTTCATTAAATGCAATAAATGAAGCTTAATTCCCTGAGCTCCAGAATGAGCAATATAATCTATAGTTTTTAACATATCATCTTGACTTTCACCAGGCAATCCTAATATAGAATGTACAACAACATCTATATTTCTTTCCTTAAGTCTAGCCATTGCATCATCAAATACTTTTAAATCATATCCTCTATTTATTTTCTTAGCTACATCATCATTTATAGTTTGTAGACCAAGTTCAACCCATACATATAATTTCTTACTTAGTTCTTCTATTAAATCTAATACTTCATCGTCTAAGCAATCTGGTCTAGTTGCTATTGATAATGCTACAACACCTTCTTGATTTATAGCTTCTTCATACTTTTTCCTTAGCTCATCTACTGGAGCATATGTATTTGTGTATGCTTGAAAGTATGCTATATACTTACCACTTTTCCATTTGTTAGCCATCATAGTTTTTACATTATTAAATTGATTAGTAATAGAAAAATTCCTACTTCCTGCATAATCTCCAGAGCCTCTGGCACTACAGAATACGCATCCACCTTTGCTTACTTTTCCGTCTCTATTAGGACATGAAAAGCCACCATCTAAAGATATTTTAAATACCTTTTCTCCAAATTTTTCTCTCAAAAAATAATTTAAACTATGATATCTCTTTCCATTCCAAGAATTATTCATTTTGCCTCCTAAATTTCATCTATACACATTTATAAGATATTTTTTAATGTATTTGTATTATAGTATAATGACGTGGTGGCATTATACTATAATATCAAATTATTCCTTAAAAAATATACTCTATTTTTTATCTATTGTAGACTTATTTATATTTATTACATACATTCCTGTTAAGTCTTCTTTTTTTTCAGAAACTCCTTCTAATAATGTGACTCTAACAGTAATCTCTTCTTCATTAACAAACATAACCCTTACATTATATTTGTCTGTTGGAAATTTACTTTTTATATCTAATGATGATTCTTTTCCACTTTCTACATTAAATATTTTTAGTCCTGTTCCCTCATTAGAATTCTTATAAGACACTACCAAATTATCTTCGGCTGCACTAAATACTATTCTTTCTATTTGACAATCATTTAATATCCCAAAGTTCATAACTTTATCAGTTTGAACTTTTTCTATTGCATTACTTTTATTATCAGATTTATTTTTAGTATCGTCTTGATTACTTCCTATTGTAGTAACTGACTTATCATCTTTTATGTATAATATTCCAATAAAACTATCTTTTCCATTAGTTGTTGAGTATGCTACCTTATTGCTAGAATAACTTAAACCACAACTAGAAAACTTATCACTTGGAATATCTACTCTTTCTAATGGATTATCTCCTTTATTATATACCTGTTTAGGAATATCTGAAAGTTTTAAAATAAGCTTACTTTCTCCTGCTCCTGAAGTTTGCAATCTTAGTTCACTTTCTCTTTCATACACTTCTGATTCTTCACTAGCGCTTAAATTATTTATTTTGTATTCATCATTTTCTTTTATAACGTCTATGTTGTATTTATCTAAATTATTATTAGGAGAATAGTCTTCGCCTCTAAGCACATCAAATATTATAGACATCTTATCTCCACCATCTACGCTCTTATTTGTTTTAAATACTTGTATTTTAGAATTTCCTAAATCATTTATCTTTGAAGCTGAAGCAAAATCTTTAGTACAAAATTTTTTTGCTTCCTCAAAATTTTCATTTTGTATCTCCATTAAGTATTTTTGAGCAGTTTCAATAGCTTTCTTGCTATCATATAAATCTATCTTTTCATTATTTGAAGTTTGATTGCTGCATCCTATGGATATAAAAATCATCATCATAGACATTATTATTAAAATTATCTTTTTCAAAATTAAATACCTCCTTTATTTAGCTCTTTATTTATTTTTCCTAAGAAATGTAGTGTTATACGAGTAATTTAAGAATAAAAGATAAGTTTACATTATATACTTATTAGTGAAAATATTGTTAAGGAGAATTTGAATTGAAGAAGAGTTTTGTTAATATATTTCAAGTTGCAGTAGTTTTCATAGGTACTATTGTTGGAGCTGGATTAGCTTCAGGAAAAGAAATCACTGAATTTTTTACATCTTTTGGACTAAAAAGTTTTTTTGGCATTATAGTCTGTGGAATATTTTATATTGTAATTGGATGTATAATTGCCAAAATAAGCATTCATTATGAGTTAAATTCTTATAGTGATTTGATTAATGTAATAAGCCCTAATTATTTGGGCAAATTTACAGGTTTTATAACTACTTTATATCTTATTTCAAGTGCCTCTATAATTTTAGCTGGTAGTGGTGCTCTTATAAATCAATTTTTTGGAATTCCTAAATTAGTTGGATCAATAATAATGATTTGTATAGCTGTATTTTTCTTATTAAGAGATACTGATGGATTAATTGCAGTAAATTCATTTATTGTTCCATCTTTAATTTGCACAATAACATTGATTACTATTTTATACTTTGTATTTTCTAGAGATGTCGTCTCTTTAGAGAGCATGAGACAATTTAGACCTGTTAAGAGCGGACTTGCTGTATCAACTATATTATATGCTGGTTATAATACACTTTGTTGTACTGGTGTACTAGTTCCTCTCAGCAATCAAATGAAAAAACCTAAAACTATGTTTATAGGAATTACTCTTGGAGCTATTGGATTAACTTTGCTTTGTTTAGCAATAAATCTTATGTTAACAGTAAATCAACCTTATATATACAAATTTGAAATTCCATTACTTCTTGTTGCAAATAGATTTGGTTGCATAATACAGGCTATATTATTAGTAATTATTTGGCTTGAAATGTTCTCTACTGAAGTTTCAGATGTTTATTCAATAAGTAAAACATTAGAACAAACATTCAGTATAGACTTTAAAAAAGGCATTTTTATAATTTTAGCAATAGCCCTACCAATATCTCAAATTGGATTTAGTAATTTAATAACAAAGTTATATCCGGCTTTTGGAGTATTGAGTTTAGTATTCATACTACAAAGTGTTATATTTTATTTTAAACATAGAAAAGAATTAAAGTAATGTTAATATGTATATAAGTAAAATGGACAGAGTAATTAAACTTAAGGATGCTAATTGCAATGCCACTTTACCCTATTGCATATATCAACATTCATTTAAACATAATTATTAAATAAAATCTCATGATATAATAAACAGTATTAGAATTGTGTTTATATTAAATATCGAGGAGATAATTATGAAATATTCAAGTATGTTAAAAGAATGTACTCTTTGCTATAGAGAGTGTAAAGTTAATAGATTAAATAATGAAATTGGATTTTGTAGAGCTTCTGAAAAGGTTAAAGTTGCAAGAGCTGCCTTACATCTTTGGGAAGAGCCACCTATTTCATCTGGAAAAGGTTCTGGTACTGTATTTTTTTCACATTGTAATTTAAACTGTGTTTTTTGCCAAAACCATGATATAAGTCAAGAATTTAAAGGAATGGATATATCAATAGAAAGACTTGCTGACATATTTTTAGAACTTCAAGAAAAAGGTGCTAATAACATAAATTTAGTTACTCCAACTCATTATGTACCACAGATCATTGAAGCTCTAGAACTTTCTAAATCTAAAGGATTAAAGATACCTATACTATATAATACAAACACTTATGATTCACTTGATACAATTAAAGCTTTAGATGGATATATTGATGTATATCTTCCTGATTTTAAATATTTCAATAATAAATATTCTACTAAATATTCTAAAGCTAGTGATTATAGTATAAATGCCATAAAAATTATAGATGAAATGGTAAGACAAACTGGTGAAGTTAAATTCGATTCAACATCTCATATTACTAAAGGTGTTATTGTTAGACACTTACTTCTTCCAGGCTTACTTTTTGATTCAAAGAAAATTGTAGATTTACTATTTAACAGATACAAAGATAATATCTATATTAGCCTAATGAATCAATATACACCTATGTTTAAAGCTTGTGATTATCCTGAAATAAATAAACCTCTAAATCCAAAGCATTATGATAGTTTAATTGATTATGCCGTAAATATTGGTTTGAAAAATGGCTTTATACAAGATCAAGGAACTAACACAACAGATTTTGTTCCATCTTTTAATGGTGAGGGAATATAAAAAAGTAATGCTTCAAATAATTTGAGGCATTACCTTTTTTCTATACAAAGTAATTAAAATTTGGAATTTCTCTATTTGCTTGCTCAATAGTCATTGGTGGAACAAATATCCTTTGATTAGAGCTATCACATCTAAGTTCAGCTATTCTTGTAACTCCTACATATACATCTGATATCTTATACCAAGTAGCATAATCAACTACCCCTGTTTGTGGTAAATTAAAGATTCCTTGAAATACTTTAACTGCTTCTTCAGTTTTAGGTCCAAATGCACCATCTTCTGCAACTTTAGGAATAAGAGGATAATTTCTAGATATTCTATTTAATTGATTTTGTATTGTTTTAACAGGTTCTCCAACTGATCCAATAGTCAAATCATAATCTGGATATGATTTTGGACTTCCTTCAACTTTTTCTGCTGTTACAAGCTCAATATCACTTCCATAGTAATACTTCAATATTTCATATGGTGGTTTTCCTTGAGAACCTAAACTTTGGCTTCCCCATTGACTTAGCCATTCTGGACAAGTCACACTTTTACCATCACAATATTGTGTTAAAAGTGGTTGTTTTTTCCCCATTCTTCTAATATAAGTAGAAAATATCTCATCAACTATTACACTTATGGTATCATAAATATTTCTTCCATAATTAAAAGCATGATCATAAGCAGTAGAGCTTGTAATATCGAAATTTTTTCCCTTTCCTCTATACCATTCTGTATATATTCTATTTAAAGTAAATGAAATTATACAAAATATATTTGCTCTTATTGCATTACCAGACCATGTAGAATATATTTCACAAGATGCAACATTTTTTATATACTCTTTAAATGGTACTTTATAATTAGGTGCAGAGGTATCATTAGGACCTCCTTGATGTACTATTATATATTCTGGCACTACCGGTTGTGCCAATACAACTCCTGAACTTGGAGGTGGTAATTTTTTTTCCTCTTCTTCAGGAATTTTAGGTGGAAAATTTCCATTAAGAGTATTGGGTTGAATATTAATAACCTCATTTTGTCTTGATGCACTTTTACGTTCAACTAAATTACATCTTTGATAAGCAACCTCTTCAGAAAATATTTGACATCCATTTATTATCAATGTCTCGAAACCATCTCTTTCAACTAAAATATCATAAACACTATAAGGAATTTTATTACTATTTTCATCTAAAGAATATTCGATAGGAGGAGCATCTAAATCTATTTGATCAGTTAATCCAATTGAATTTGTAACTAAATCTATAGTCGATGGATTATTTTCATTCAAAGAACCTTCTTTTACACTGATTTTAGCATTATCTACAGGGATATAATTATCCCCACTAAAACACTGAATTCTTAAACTACCTTTATCTGCCATAACTATAACTCCTTAATATTTTTTCCTACGAATACTATATGAAATAAAGCACCAATTAGTTCCTATATCTTATTATTTAAATAATTACATAATTAATTATTAGGAAGTCTAACAAATAAATTTCCTACATAAAATTCACCACTTATATCTCTGACTCTATAATTTCTAGATAATATTTGATTTATTGTATTTTCAATATCATAAAGGGTATCATAAGCACAAATTGTTCCATATCCCCAAAGTGGATTTGGATATTCTATATCAGTTCTTGCTCTATTAGAACCTCTTACCAAATAGTACTTTAATCTTTGTCCAAATAAGTACGGATCATTTCCCTTTACTATTCCCCATTCCATAATTAATGCACAAATTCCCGATACCTGAGGTGCTGCCATTGAGGTCCCTGTCTTAGAATCATAACTTCCATTTGGTACAGGACCTAATATTCCTACACCTGGGGCAACAAGATCAGGTCTTATCAAATTACTTTGAACTTGTGCTCCTCTTCCACTAAATGAGGATAATGTATTCGTAAGTGAATTATAACTTCCTACAGCTATAATATTTTCTACAGTTGCTGGTATTCCTAATGTATTATAATTTATAGGCTCTAAAAATTTAGTTTGAGGATTTAACCCTTCAGATATTGGAAGCCACATTGAAAATGATCCCTTATAGTTATTACTAGTAGTAATTTGTATTTTCCACACACCAGGAATTAAATAACCTGATGCTATAGAAGATATTATTATTTGAATTTCACTATTCAATTCAAATGGTTTTGGTCCAGATACGTATATATCATACCTATCACGTCCTATACCTCCATGAAAGTATCCTTCTTGCATATTTATATTTCCACTGCTTTGGCCAGTTGGTGATATTACATTTAAAGATATATCTGGAAGTATTGATTTATATAAATTTATGACTACAGTGCTTTCATCACTGGCAATATTGAAAGCTTTAGTTTGAATTTCTTCTAATTCACCACCTGTATGGTGTGCTGCATCACCTTCATTTCCTGCTGCTATAACTATAGTTACTCTTTCTAAATTAGATACTGTACTAATATATTGTTCTAATAAACTACTTCCATTATGTGCTCCATTATTAGTGCTCAAGCTAAGATTAATAACTAAAGGCATATTAGTTTCTTTACTTTTGTCTATTAAAAATTTTATTCCTTGCATTATTTGAGAACTTAATATCCAAGTGCCTCTTGCTGCTTTTACCATAGCTATAGATGATTCTGGTGCTGCACCTTTATATATATCGCTAATATTGCCACCACCACAAGCTATTCCTGCAACATGAGTTCCGTGACCTGTATTATCTAAAACCGGAACAATTGAATATGGATCAGTTGATTCTATAGCTTTGTTTATTAATTCTTTATCATAAATTTTTTTTTCAAAACTTAAATCATATATATATTCTATTCTAGTCTTACCATTAGAATCCATAAATGCTGGATGCATATAATCTATTCCTGAATCAACAAATCCTACTAATGTACCTTTTCCATATACTTCATAAGTTGATACAGCTTGAGGCACACAGGTTGCTCTATTTCCTTCACTGTCTGCTGCATATAAGTTCTTTGGTAACTCTATATACTGAATGCTATTACTTGTTGCCAATTTAACTAAATTTTTTAGTGGCAAATTAATTAGTCCAAAGTTAAATCCTAAATCTTGAAATTCACCCTCTAATTCTTTAGCTAATACTGCTACATTTTCAGCTGTATCTCTATATAAAATAACAAGCTCAATTACTTCACCCAATTCTCCCGAAAAAAACTTTGTATTTATTCTATTTAATATATCTTGTGGTACATTAGTTAACAATCCAATAGCAGCATCAAGTTTAGATGATATTCTGTTAGATTCTGTAATTTCTATTTTAATCAACCCCAACTATTTTTATATAATAAGTTTATGCCTATAAATTGATTAATTGACTAAAAAAAGTAGTTATATACTTTTACGTATATAACTACTTAATAAAACTACAGTTTTATTTCTATTCTTTCTAATTTTGCAATTATATTTATCTCTTTTATTTCAGTTGTTTCTGTAAGTAAACTACCACCATTGCTAATTAATAGAACTTTGGAATTTCCAAGACTTCTTATTTGTCTTATCTTTCTCTCACCTTTATAATCAATTAAGAAAATACCATTATTGCTAAATTCTTTAACCATATGTGCAAAAGCTAAATCTCCCTTTAAAATTCTAAATCCAGACATATCATCGTTTTCTATTTGAAGATAAAGTACCTTATCTTGTGGATATCCTTCAACTTTATTAGAATGAACAGTTAATTCTCTTGTACCTTTAGTATTAGATAATGAATAATTGTATATAGGTACATTTTTTATGACTGAAGCAAATGCATCAGTCCATACTTCTGATTTTTCTACCTTAGTATTAACTGATTTTTTTAAAGTTTCTTTTTCTTTCATCAATTCTTCATCAGTAACAACCATATTTATATCATTCAAATCAGTTTTTAAGAATTTAGATACTCTTTCTATAAATGCTTCATTAGCTACTTTTCTTCCTAATTCAATGTCATTTATATACTTTTCTGCTACACCGAGCTTTTTACCTAATACCTTCGCTGATAATCCATTCTTTTCTCTTGCTTGTTTTATTTTTTCTCCTACACGGCTCACGTTATTCTCTCCCCTTTTGTTCCGCTTTATGCCATTCTCTTTCTTCAATTAAGTGTTCCAATAAATATTTAAGTGACCAATTACAAGAAACTGGTGTAGTTACAGCTAGTACTCCATCACTTGTAAATCCTCTTATATATTTTATCGCGCCCTTTAATTCACCTTCTGCAAATTTATTAAATATTATCATCTTTTCTTCCAGCATATCTTCTGGTTTTTCTACTTGTTCTAAGCCTGATATTAAATCTTTTATCTTAACATTGCCCATGTCCTTGTTAATTTTTATAACTTTTCCATAGCGTTGTTTTATTTTATTAATTTCATTATCCTCTAATCCGTATGCTAATATGCACTTAATATTAGGAATCATAATATCACCGCCTTCACTTATATATAAATTTGGCTACATTTTAGTAAAGTGTTGATACATGTATAAATCAATAAATTTAATTACATATATCAACACATATTTAAACTAAAACTTTTTTATTTTATAAACTATTCTTCAATTATTTCTGGTTCTCCATATGTTTCACCTTGAGTATCAACAGTCATCTTTTCAATAACTTGATCTTCATAAGGTCTGTCTTGCATATCTCTTTTTGCTGCAACTATTTCATCTGCAATTTCAATTCCTTCAATAACTTTACCAAATGATGCATATTGACCATCTAAATGAGGCGCATTTGCAACCATAAGGAAGAATTGGCTTCCTGCTGAATCTGGATGCATAGCTCTTGCCATAGATAATACACCTTTGCTATGTTTTAAATCATTTTTGAATCCATTAGATGTGAATTCACCCTTTATACCATATCCTGGGCCACCCATTCCTGTACCTTCTGGACAACCGCCTTGTATCATAAAACCTGGTATTACTCTATGGAATATTAATCCATCATAAAATCCTCTATTAATTAAATCAATAAAATTCTTAACTGTATTTGGAGCTATTTCTGGATATAATTCAGCTTTTATTGTTCCTCCATTTTTCATCTTTATTGTAACAATTGGATTTGCCATAAAAATTCTCCTTTCAAACATTACGATATTTAATATATTTCATATATTTATATAATATAAATATATATTTTCACTTAGTGCAATTTCATAACATATATTATTAGCTAAAATATTTGCATAAATTCATTTATATGCTAATTAAGAAATTTCTATTAATTTTTTAGAAAGTTCTATGGTCTTTTCGCTTCCATTTGAATTTATTATAGTTATACTACCTTGTTTCTCTTCAGTATTCAATAAATTCTTTTCTCCTAACCTTCTTCTTAATTCTTGAGAAGTACCAAGTCCACCATCTATTATAGGTATATCTTTATCAATTACTTTATATAATGTTTCTTTTATAAACGGATAATGAGTACATCCTAAAACAACTACACCTATATCATTATTTTTATATGGATTAAACTTTTCTTTTAAGTATTCTTCTAATTCTTCTCCACTTAGTATACCATGCTCTATAAATTCAACTAATTTAGCACATGGTAATGATACTATATCATAATCTTCACCGTATTTTTCCATTAAAGATTTAAATTTTTTTTCCTTTAAAGTCATAGGTGTAGCCATTATTATTATGTTGCCTTTTCTATTGTACTTAGTTGCTAATTTTAATGCTGGTTCTATACCTATTATAGGAATATTTTTATATTTACTTCTAACTAAATCTATTGCAGCACTAGTTGCAGTATTACAAGCAACTACTATTGCCTTTACATTTTTCTCTAATAATAATTCTACTGCATCAACTGTAAGAGTTTTAACTTCTTCAACAGTTTTAATTCCATAAGGTGCATTTTTAGAATCTCCAAAATATATATAATTTTCATTTGGCATTAAACGAATAGCTTCTTTCATTACACTTAATCCGCCTACCCCTGAATCAAAAAATCCTATAGGCCTATTTTTTTTCTCCAAAGTGTTCACACTCCAATTTTCCTATATTATCTAATAAACATTTTATTACTTTATTAAAAATAAATCTATATTGAATTATTTTTTATGTATAATTTTATTCCATATTCTATTTACAATTATACTATAATTATTAAATTAAAAATTTAGCTTTAAATATATTGACAGTATAGTATACTTGTAATAGAATTTTTATAATTAATAAATACGAATATTTTTATGTTTTATTTATTGTTTGTTCGATATATATCAAAATTAACTCTAAATTGCGAAAGGATGTGAATAGCAACTTACAGAATTATCTGTAACTGCTTATTATATGAATAATTTACTTTATGTTATTAAAAAAGAGAATCATAACGCTAAAGATCTAAATGCAATATTAAATGAAAATAGCCAAATTAAGTTCGTCTCATTTGTTGGTATTGATTTATCTGGTAATGATACTGATGAAAAAATTCCAGTTAAGCTTTTCTTAGAAAATATAGATTCATACTTAAACGGAATTGCTGTTCAAACAGATGGTTCTTCAGTAGTATTGCCTGGTATTGCTACATTGAACAATGCTAAAGTTGATATGATTACTGATCTAGATAGCAAGTGGTTTGTTGATTATAACTTTAACTTTATAGACCATGAGACTAACAGACCTGTAGGTACATTAAGAATACCATGCTTCTTATACCATGATAACAAACCTGTTGATTCTAGACACATTCTTAAAGCATCTGTCTCTGCTGTTAAGGACACTCTATCTAACTTATTTAAAAACAAACCTGAACTTTTAAATATTTATGATATTACCCCTGATGATATAGATGATATAATCGTTACTTCTGCCACTGAATTAGAATTTTGGGTTAAAACACCTAATGAAAATGCTGAAGTAGAAGAATTATCAACGTCTCAAGTACTACATGAACATTATTGGACTAGAACAAAAGGAGCTGTTAGAACAGCACTTGAAGAAACACTTCTTTTAATGGAAAAATATGATTTTGAACCTGAGATGGGTCATAAAGAGGTTGGTGGAGTAAGAGCTAAATTAAATTCATCTGGTAATTTTGATCATGTTATGGAACAAATAGAAATAGATTGGAAGTATTCAGATGCACTTCAATCTGCTGATAATGAGTTATTTGTAAGAATATTAGCTCAAGAAACTTTCAGAAGAAATGGTCTTGAAGTAACATTCATGGCTAAACCAATAGAAGAAGTAGCCGGATCTGGAATGCATACCCATTTAAGTATTAGTTTAAAATTAAAGAACGGAAAAATAATAAACATATTTAATGGTCCTAAAAATCACTTCTTAAGTGTAATAGGATATGGGGCTATAATGGGAATTCTTAAAAACTATGAAGTTATGAATCCATTTATTTCTTCAACAAATAATTCACTTAAGAGATTAAAACCCGGATTTGAAGCACCAGTATGTATAGTAACTTCACTTGGTAAGAGTCCTGAAAATCCATCAAGAAATAGATCTATCTTAGTTGGATTAATTAGGGATTTAGATTCTCCTTTAGCTACTAGATTTGAGCTTAGATCTCCAAATCCACATTCGAATACTTATATTACAATGGCAGTTTCTTATATGTCAATGCTAGATGGTATATTATATGCTGTAAACAAAACAGAAGATGAATTACTTGCTGAATTATCAAAGAAACCAGGTGAAGATGCCGATTATCTTGAAAAAGAAAGAGCTTATAGAAGTGAAGCAGATGTATTTGAAGACTTCTCAGAAGATGAAAGAAATAAATTCTTTGGTATAGCTCCTGCAACTATTTATGAAAATTTATCACAATTAGATAAATACCCTGAAAAAGTTGAAATATTAAAGAAAAATAATGTAATGACATCAGAAATAATAAATAGCTTTAAATTAGCTATATTACAAAGATGGACTACTGAAATTATTCACAGAATAATTAATAATTACATTAATGAAATAAGATCATTTTCATCACTTCATTCATTAGATAAAGCTTTAGACTTAGATGTGTCTAACTGGATGAAAATAAATGATCTAAGAATGTATATAATGAAAGATACTTATACTACTAAAAGTTTATTTACAAGAATTAAGATAGCATTTGTAAGTAAAGATTACGCAAAAGCATCAGAATTATATATTGAACTTGAAGATAAAATGAGACTTCTTAGAAATTTATATTCTTCTTATAGAAAAAATCTTTTAGATATATAAACAAAGTTGTATTTAAATGATACTTAAAATATAAAACTTAATAATCTTAAGTATTTT
Source organism: Clostridium aquiflavi (assembly GCF_031344075.1). Classification (NCBI taxonomy): domain Bacteria; kingdom Bacillati; phylum Bacillota; class Clostridia; order Eubacteriales; family Clostridiaceae; genus Clostridium; species Clostridium aquiflavi. Next base: position 47,346 of record NZ_JAVJAN010000006.1, on the reverse strand, counting down.
CTAAATAAAAAATGGGTGATAAAGTTTGTGCTTTTTCGCCCATTTTTTATTGCAAGTTTTGTCTAAATATCCTATATATGATATAATAAAGTGTAATTGTTTAACAAAAAACTTTTTTCTATATTCTGATATAATTATATACTTATTTGAATTTATGGGAATAATATTATATTATAATATTAATTATGAGGTGCTAATCATGCGTTTAATACCAATTGAATGTGTAAAAAAAGACACTATATTAGGTAAAACTATATATGATTCCGAGGGTAGGATTTTGTTAAAAAAGGGTGTAAAATTAACGCAACCTTTAATACAAAAAATCAAGCAGTTAAGTATACTTTCAATATATATAATCGATGAATATAGTGATTATGAAATAGAAGATATAATAAAACCTGAACTACGTCAAAAAGCTATTAGAATTCTTAAAGAAACATTTAATGATATTCAAAGAGTTTCTTCACTTCATAGCTTTGAAAAATGCTCAATTAATAATTATTCAAAACATGAACTAAAATATTTTGAAAATATAAGTACTATCTCAGAAGAATTATTAGATAATATATTATCTAATAAAAATTTATTAATTTCTTTAGTAGATATAAAAAATATGGATAATTATACTTATCAACACTCTGTAAATGTAGCTGTTTTATCTTTAGTTTTAGGAATAAGTTTAAAACTCCCAAAAAGAAAGCTAATTCAATTATGTAGTGGTGCATTGCTTCATGACATAGGTAAAACATTTATAGACAAAGATATACTATTAAAGCCTGGTAAATTAACTCCTGAAGAATTTGATGTTATAAAAAAACATCCTGAAAGAGGATATAATTTTTTAAGCAATTTATATAATATTAATTCTAATAGTAAATTAATAATATTACAGCATCATGAACGAGTAGATGGCTTAGGTTATCCTTTCGGATTAAGTGAAAATAAAATTAATTATATGGCTAAAATAGTAAGCATTGCAGATGTATATGACGCTTTAACGTCTGATAGACCATATAAGCGTGCTATGTATCCTGGTGATGCATTAGAATACATAATGTCTAACTCAGGAACTTTCTTTGATTATGAAATGGTTAAAGTATTTTCTAGAGTTATAATACCGTTCCCAAATGGAACTATAGTATGTTTAAGTAATGGTGATGTTGGCATAGTTGAAGAGACTTTTCCAAATTATCCTCTTAGACCTCAAATAAAAATATTAAAAAGTGATAACAAGAAAATTATTGGATCTCGTATTAATTTATTGACTGAATTGTCAATAGTAATATCCAGTATAAAATATGAAGCATAAAAAAATGTTACAATAATTAAATTGTAACATTTTTTACTTATAACTTATTTATTTAGCTATATCAAATACTTCTAAGTTCTTACTTTTATCAAATTCTTCTAATTCAACATCTGCAATTGCTCTTAGTGTATCTAATGCAGTAATAACTCCTAAATTTCTCTCAACAGCTGCTCTTCTAATTAAGAAACCATCTCTCTTAGAGTCATTACCTTTAGTTGGAGTGTTAACTACTAAATCAACTTCTCTATTTTTAACTATATCTAAAATATTAGGCTTTTCTTCATCTATCTTACGAACTTCTTCTGCATATATTCCTTCTTCTCTTAATAAATTGCATGTTCCTATTGTTGCTATAAACTTATAACCAACTTTAGCAAGATCCTTAGCTATCGGTAAAAATTCTGCTTTATTATGCTTATTAATTGTTGCGAGTATTTTGCCTTTTTCCTTTGATGGATACATATTAGCACCTACAAAACCTTTATAAAGAGCTTCTTTTAAATTTCTACCTACTCCTAAAACTTCTCCTGTTGATCTCATTTCAGGCCCTAAGCAAACTTCTACATTCGGTAATTTCTGAGTTGAGAATACTGGAACTTTAACTGAAACTAGTTCTGGTTCTTTATATATATCTACTCCATATCCTAAATCATTTAATTTAGCCCCCATCATAACTTGTGTAGCTATATCAACAATTGGTACTTTGCTAACCTTACTTATATAAGGTACCGTTCTTGATGCTCTTGGATTAACTTCAATTACATACAAGTTTCCTTCAAACTCTATGAATTGAATATTTATCATTCCTTTTATTCCTATTGCTAAAGCCAACTTCTTAGTATATTCTAAGATTTTCCCCTTAATTTCATCACAAACATTTTGACTTGGATACATAGTTACACTATCCCCAGAGTGAACTCCTGCTCTTTCTAAATGTTCCATTATGCCTGGTATAAGAATATTTTCCCCATCAGATATAGCATCTACTTCTATTTCTCTACCCATTAAATATTTATCTATAAGTATTGGATTCTTTTTATCTTTTGCAAATGCATTAGTTAAGTAGAAAATTAATTCTTCTTCATCATGAGTTATTTCCATTCCTTGACCACCAATTACATAAGACGGTCTAACAAGTACTGGAAATCCTAATCTTTCTGCTTCTTCTAATCCCTCTTCTACTGACCATATACCTTTACCTTTAGGTCTTGATATATCTAATCTTTCTAATAGTTCATCAAATTTTTCTCTATCTTCTGCCATATCTATTTGATCTGCTGTAGTTCCTAAAGTCTTAATATTTTTTTCCTTTAAGAAATTAGCAAGTTTAATTGCTGTTTGACCACCAAATTGAAGTATTACTCCATATGGATTTTCCTTTTCAATTATATTTAAAACATCTTCTTCTGTTAATGGTTCAAAATATAACTTATCTGATATATCAAAATCAGTACTTACAGTTTCAGGATTATTATTTACTATTATAGTTTCAATATCAAGTTTCTTTAATGCTTTTACACAATGAACTGATGCATAATCGAACTCAATTCCTTGACCTATTCTTATTGGACCTGACCCTATTACTATTACTTTTCTTCTGTTTGATACTTCAACTTCATCATATTGTTCATAAGTAGAATAGTAATATGGTGATAATGCTTCAAATTCTCCTCCACAAGTATCAACCATTTTATATGATGGTTTTATGCTCCAAATATCTCTTAATCTATATATATCTTCTGGACTTACCTTTAACATATCTGCTATTGCTTTATCAGAAAAACCTTTTTTCTTTAAGTTTTGTAACCATTCTTTATCTAAATCTTCTATCTTGCTTAATTTTAATCTTTGTTCTTCTTCAACTATCCATTTAATTTTTTCTAAGAAGAATTTATCTATACCAGTAATTTTATTTATTCTTTCAATCATGTAATCACGTCTTAACATTTCTGCTAAAGCGAATATTCTTTCATCATCTGGTTTCATTACCAACTCTTTAAGTTCTGACATACTATGTTCTTTAAATTTTTTATGATCTAAAGAATATTTTCCTATTTCTAAGCTTCTTATTCCTTTTAAAAATGCTTGCTCAAAATTAGCTCCTATAGCCATTATTTCTCCGGTTGCCATCATCTTAGTTCCAAGCTGTCTATCAGCACCAAAGAATTTATCAAAAGGCCATTTTGGTATTTTTACTACAATATAATCAAGTGTTGGTTCAAAACATGCATATGTCTTTTGAGTTACAGCATTTTTTATTTCATCTAATCCATATCCAAGAGCTATTTTAGCTGCAAGTTTTGCAATAGGATATCCTGTTGCCTTTGATGCTAAAGCTGAACTCCTTGAAACCCTAGGATTAATTTCTATTACTGCATATTCAAATGTATTCGGATTTAATGAAAACTGAACATTACATCCACCCTCTATACCTACAGCATTTATTATATTTATAGATGCTGTTCTGAGCATTTGATATTCCTTATCTGAAAGTGTTTGTGATGGTGCAACAACTATACTATCACCTGTATGTATACCCACAGGATCTATGTTTTCCATATTACATACAGTGATGCAGTTTCCATAAGAATCTCTCATTACTTCATATTCTATTTCCTTCCAGCCCTTAACACTTTTTTCAAGTAAAACTTGACCTATTGTGCTTAATTGAAGACCTGATTCTAGTATTGTTCTTAACTCTTCTTCATCATCTGCAATACCGCCACCAGATCCACCTAATGTGTAAGCTGGTCTTACTATAACTGGATATCCAATTCTACTAGCAAAATCTATACCTGCTTGTAAGTCAGTAACAATTTCACTTTTTATAACTGGTTCTCCTATTCTGTTCATCATATCTCTGAATAGTTCTCTATCTTCTCCTTCTTTTATAGATTCAATAGATGTTCCTATTACTTTTACATCATATTTTTCTAAAATGCCTGAATCATGTAATTCTACAGCAAGGTTAAGTCCTGTTTGACCTCCCATTCCTGCAAGTAAACTATCTGGTCTTTCTTTCGCAATAACTTTTTCAATAAATTCTAACGTTAAAGGCTCTAGATATACCTTATCTGCAACTTCTTTATCAGTCATTATTGTTGCTGGGTTAGAGTTTATTAAAACAACTTCTATTCCCTCTGATTTTAAAGCTTCACAAGCTTGAGTTCCTGAATAGTCAAACTCAGCTGCTTGACCTATAACTATTGGACCTGATCCTATAACTAAAACTTTTTTTATATCTTTATTTAATGGCATTTATCTTCATCCTCCTATAGTGCATATTTTAAAAATTTATCAAATATATATTCGCTATCCTTGGGACCCGCTGATGCCTCTGGATGGAATTGGACTGAGTATATTGGTAAAGTCTTATGCTTTAATCCTTCTACAGTTCCGTCATTTATATTTACATGAGTTACTTCAACATCTTCTGGTAATGTTTCTACTACATAACCGTGATTTTGAGAAGTTATATGAACTATATTTTCTTCTAAATCTTTAACTGGATGATTGCATCCTCTGTGACCAAACTTTAGCTTTGTAGTTTTTCCACCTAAAGTTAATGCTAATAATTGATGTCCTAGACAAATACCTACAATAGGCTTTTTACCTACTATTTTTTTTACATTTTCTATAACAAAATCTAACTCCTCTGGATCTCCAGGTCCATTAGACAAAAATACTAAATCTGGATTAACACTTAAAATTTCTTCTGCACTTGCTGTTGCAGGAAATACTGTTAACTTACAACCTCTTTTTTTGAAATTAGTTATTATATTTTGTTTTATTCCAAAATCCATTATAGCTATATGTTTTCCACTTCCGTTAATTACATACTTTTCTTTAGTAGTAACATTCTTTACTGCTTCTTTATTAGAAAAACTAGCTATTTTTTCTTTTATAGATTTATCATCTAAATCTTCTAATGCAATGATTCCTCTCATTGTTCCACTGTTTCTTAAAACCTTAGTTAAAGCTCTTGTATCAATGCCCTCTAATCCAATAACCTTTCCTTGCTTTAAGAAATCTTCTAGTTCTAATTCACACCTAAAATTACTTGGTAAATTGCATTTTTCTCTAACGATGAATCCTCTAACCTTTATTGAATCTGATTCCATGTCCTCAAGATTTATACCATAATTCCCTATTAAAGGATAAGTCATAGTTACTATTTGACCATAATAAGATGGATCTGTAAGTACTTCTTGGTATCCTGTCATTCCAGTAGTAAATACTACTTCCCCAATACTTTCTTTTAAATATCCAAAAGCCTTACCTTCAAAAACCATACCATTTTCCAATATAAGCTTTGCTTTCATAATTAATCCTCCTTAATCTATGTTTTAAAATTTATATTTTTATATAAAATAAAAGGATACTAAAGAGACAACCATAAAAGAGAGCTCTTTACTATCCAAACATATTTATCAAGTATACTAATTGCTTTAAACAAAGCTGTATTATTTTTTTCTAACTCATAATATATCATAGAAATAGACTCCTTTCTGGCCTCACTGGACCAATTTAAAGTGTATCTTTAGACAGATATTTATTTATATATATTTACCTTGTTTCTTATTGTAGTTTATCGTACATATACTGTCAAGAAAAATAGATTATTTTTTATTTAAATATATTTACTATTATTTTTGACTATAACAATTTTATAAGAATAATTTACAAACTAATTATTATATACATTCTTGTTTGAAGAATCTAACTCTTTAGCAAGATTTATTATCTTTTTAAAATCATTAATTAAATCAACTGAGAGTTTTTCTGCTTTGCTGTAGATTTCTCTTATAGTATTATCATTAATATTTGATTTTAATCTTGATATTATGTCTCTTCCATAAGAGTGGAATACTTTGTGTTTTTCATCTATTTCATTCCAAATTACTAATATTTTTTCATTTTTAGGCTTCATAGAATAATAGAAATGTCCAAATCCACACTTATGTTCATTTACTTGAAGTGCTGATATTTCTCTATCATTAACAATTTTACTTAAAGTTTGTAGCCAGTTTTGATGAGCTGTAATTGCTTTATTAATTGTTTCTATAAACAAATTATTAGTTATCATATAATATTCATCATTAACTAAAGTACCTATTATTTTAGATGCATTATCTAAATCTTCTTCCATTAAACTTATGGGTTCTATAATGCTTCCTAACGTATTACTTATATCTTTTAATGCTATCGTATCCTCACCTAATTTTTCAATATCCTCATCAAATTTTCTCATACTAGTTGCTACTTCATCCATAGATGTATTTATTTCTTCACTATTAGCTGCAATAGATGTTATTGATTCATTTATATTATTAACACGCTCTCTATTCTCTTTACTTGTTTTAACAACTGAATCTAAATTTTGATTTAACTTTCCTAAAGAATCAACAGTATCATCAACACTAGCATTACTTTTATTAGATGCAGATTCAATATCAGTTATAAAATCAGACATACTATTAGTTAAATTTTTAGTCTCATCAGCTAACTTTCTTATTTCTTCTGCAACTACTGCAAACCCTCGTCCACTTTCTCCAGCTCTTGCAGCTTCTATTGACGCGTTTAAAGCCAAAAGATTAGTTTGTTCTGATATTTCACTTATAGCTTTTATAACATTTTGTACATTTTCTATTACATGAATTAAATTACTCATATCATCTTTCATTCCAATAGAATGAGATATTGCTGTATCCGAAAAAACCTTTATTTCTAATAATTCATCCTCGCTTCTTTTTATGGAATCTAATAAAGTTGTAGAATTTAATGATAAATCAGATATTGATTGTGTCATATCAGTATGTGCAGCTGTTACTTCTTCTGATGTGCTAGATAATATTTCAGATGTGTTGGACACACTTTCCATTAATTCAGCTATTTCGCCAGTTACATATTCTATCTTTTCTTCTTTATCCTTTAAAGTTAAATCTAAATTACTCATCTGAATAACAGAGTTTAAGACTAATCTAGTTATATCTTGAAATTTATCCTTACCACTATTCAATCTCATATGTATTGCTTTAACTTTATCTAAAACATCTCTATCTATTTTTATATTCTCTTTTGGTAATTTTAATCTAGAAATATTATTTATAACTTCACTTATAACCCTATTTTTATTATTAAACATATAAAACCTCTCCTTCTTAATATCCTTATATTAATTATCGTTTTTAATTTATTTCTTTTAACAAAATTTTGTAATTTAAGCTATTATTTTATGATATTATTATTAATCCACTTAATTACATAATCTATTGCATTCTCATCATTACTTGGTGCTATAAATTTCGAATTGTTTATTAACCTTTCCGCTCCACTTCTAACGCAAAATCCATAGTCAGCTAATTTAACCATTTCAATATCATTCATATTGTCACCAATGGTTATTAGATTCTGTGATTTTATATTGTATATATCTACTAATTTTTCAATAGCTTTTCCTTTGGAAGTATTATTAGGTACTATTTCTAAATATCTAGCACCACTTCTTATTATATTTCCGTTACCATAATTCCTTATAAAGTTTTCTTCAAGTACATCTATTTCCTCTTCTTCTCCCACAATAAGAACCTTTGTCCATTTTTTATTCCAAACCTCTGTAGGTAAATTATATATAACTTCATATCCTAGTTTTGAAAATCTATCTGTATATTTACATGAAGAATAAATATATACTTTTTCCTCAGAATACACCTCAATTCCAAGAGTAGGATTATCATTTTTTACTAAAGTAATTGTATTTTTTCTCTCATCTTCTATAAACTTTTCATAAATAACTCTATTATTTTTATAATCATATATTTTTGCTCCATTATACAATATCACTGGTAAAGTAACATTTATATCATTTAAAAATCTCCCAGCTGATGCCACTATTCTTCCAGTAGCTAAAGTAAAGTTTCCACCCTTACTTATAAAATAATCTATTGCTTTTTTATTTTCATAAGATAACTTACCATCACTATCTAATAATGTTCCATCCATATCTGAAATTAACAAACATCCATAAAAAAATTTCTCCATAATTTCCCCCTAATTACTACTTGTTGTTTTTTAATATTATCTTCCTACTTATTGATCTTGGAATTAATTTAGTTCCCCATACTAATAATTTATTTTTATATCCTGGAATTATAATAGCTTTTCCTTTAAAAAATTCTTTATATGCTATTTTAGCAACTTTATCTGCATCCATTAAATACTTTTTAGCCTTTTCAGATTTCTTTATTCCAGCCTTACTTTGAAAAGATGTTTTTACAGGTCCGGGGCATACACAACTTACATTTACTCCTAAATCTTTTACTTCTTCATGCAAAGCTTCAGTTAGTGATAACACATATGCCTTACTAGAATAATACATTGCCATCTTAGGTCCACCAACAAATGCAGCTGTTGAAGCTATATTTATTATTCCGCCATGATTTTTTTCTACCATTTTTTCTATAAAATATTTCGTTAAATTTGTTAAAGAAACTATATTTATATTTATTAAGTTTTCTTCAAATCTTGATTCACCTTTGTGGAAAAATCCAAATGATCCTATTCCCGCATTATTTATTAAATAATCCACAGTTATATTTTTTTTATCCACAAATTCAAATATTTCTTCACAAGAATTGTGGATAGATAAATCTACAGATAAAATATCAACATCCACTTTATACTCGTTTTCTATATAATTTTTAACTTGTAATAACTTTTCTTTATTTCTTGCTACTATAAGCAAATTACAGTTATCTTTAGCAAACAATTTAGCTAATTCTAATCCTATACCTTCTGTGCCACCAGTAATTAATGCATGCTTCCTCAAATTGTTAACATCCTCTTTCTGTACAATAACTTAATTTAAATCAGTATTAATAATATTAAAATTAAATAACTTTCTTTATAAAATTTATTGATTATATAATATAATGTTTTTTTAATTTATTAATAAAATTATATCAAATAACATAATTATAATATATTAAAAAATGTGTAGATTAACCATATTAAATCTACACATTTCATCTCTATAATATCTCTTCATATTTCTTTATATCCATATTCTTTATCTCTATTGTCTCACCAAAAGAACTTGTAGCAATATCTATCTTATAGTTGCATATATCTCTATATCTTTGAAGTATTGACTGTTTAACCTGTAATGATTGAACTTTAAACTTTCTTATTATATAAGTATTTTTTATTCTTGAACCATTTGTTAATAAAATATTATTTTCTTCTATTGCTATCCCATTATTTAAATAATCAATATAACCTAATATAATTTGAGAAGTACATAATGTTAATGACAAAATAAATTTAAAACTATTTATCATATATAACTTAGGTAAAAATTGCTTAGTTAATAAAATTAATATTAAAGAAACCACTATAGAAACTATAAATCTCTTAAATATAAATCTAAAAATTGATTTTTTAGACGCTTTATCTATATCTTTAGTTATCTTATATTCTGGTAAAAATTCATTTATAAATTTATCTTTTTTTGAACCTTTTAAACTTGGAAAAAGTAATGAATTTGTTTCATCATCACCTATAACTATTGCTTCAATTTTATATAAATCCAATAATTGTTGTAATAAATTTTGTTTTAATTTTAATCCTTGAATTTTTTCTAATGATATAGAATATTCTTTTAAATCAATTGTTCCATACCTTATATTAAAAGAATCTTCGCTTCTTATAATTTTAAAATTACCATATTTTAAAATTTCTATTCCTATAGAAATTATTGTTGAAAAAACATATATAAAAGCAAATATAAATAATAACTTCAACACTAAATCAAAAATAGTACCATTTAATATATAATCTTTTGCTGATTCTAAGTAGTTCTCAGCATTGTTAATAACTGATTTTTTAAATACTTTACTAAATTTATTTCCTATAATAAATAAAGCCATAATCCATCCAAATTTATTTTTTGTTAATGCATAAATTGCTATATCCTTATACTCTACTTGTAACTCTTTAACATTGCTATAAACATCTTCTTCATTGACATCTTGTCCTGATACAGCTTTTTGTATTAGTAACGCATATTCTTTTTTTACAACCAATTCAAATTCTGCTTCATTTAAAGTTGCATTACCACTATTTAATTTTAAAGTCACAGATCCGAGAATTCTATCTAAAATGGTTGTTTTTAAATCAACTGTAGTTATTTGTTTAAGCGGAATTTGTTCTTTTGTTTTTTCTATCATTCCTTTTACATAAACAAACATGTTATCTTCTATATAGAAATACTTACTTCTCCATAATAATATGGAATATAGCACAATAAAAAATCCAATTGCAAATGTCCAAATAATAAAATTAAAGTCTTCTTTTATTTTTATTAATGCAAATAGCAATATAAATATTAAATATATATTAGAAATTATACTTTTAATTATATTGCTCCAATGCCCTCTATAAATTTCTGTTTTTCTCATTAAATTCTTCAACCTTTTCTTTTATTTTATTATTTAAATATTCACCTATCTCTTCTGCAACTTTAACTTCTATATTAGGTATTTCATGCGATCCCCCAGCTGTAAAGATTTCAATATTAGCAAGTCCTAGTCTTGAATTTATAGGACCTCTATTAATTTTTATGTGCTCTATTTTTATTATTGGTACAATAGTTCTTTTCTTAGTAAAAATTCCTTGAGTAAAATCAATTTTGTCACTAGTAAGTTCATATATCCAAGTTTTATATTCTATTATTGGATTTATAATAGTATCTATGATACATAATAGTCCTATTATCGATATTCCTAGTAAAATATATTTTGAATTTTTCACTATCCACTGAATCTCAAATTTAGATTCCATAATATAAAATACTATTAATGATATGAATAAAAATAATATTGTTCCAATACATCTTGAAATCACCCAAGATTTAATAGCATTTTTGTGTAACTTATTCCCCATATTTCCCCCTTGATGTTTTTCTATTTATAAAACACATGCTAGACTTATTATACAAATTAATTTTTCTCTTATAATTTCATTTTAACGTGTGGAATATCCACTTCATCATATACATCAGAAATTGTTTTAAACCCCACATTTTCATAAAGTTTTTTTACATACAATTGAGATGATATAACAATTGTCTCTTCATTAAGTTCATTTTTAAGAAAATCTACACTTTTTTTCATAAGTTCAAAAGCTATGCCTTTTCTTCTATATTCCTTTAAAACTAAAACTCTTCCTATTGAAGATTCATTATATGTAATTCCACTTGGAATAAGCCTTGAATAAGCAACTATTTTACCTGAATCCTTCAAAAATAAATGATAAACCTTTTTGTCTATATCATCAAAATCATTTTCTTGATATATCCTTTGTTCACATCCAAATATTTCATATCTAACTTTGCATATTTCATATAACTCGTCTAAAGTAAGTTCATTAAATTTTTTAATATTCCAATCCATAAAATTCTCCTTATCTTAAATTATAAATAAAGTAGTCAAAAAAATCTCTCATAAAATTCTTAATTTTTACTAAATTATCCATATAATAAAATACAATCATATTCGCTTTATATCTGAAAATACAAAACAAACATGATTGATTAATTTTAAATACATAATATTATCTTATTTGACCATTTCCATAAATAATATACTTTGTAGTTGTAAGCTCATTTAATCCCATTGGACCTCTTGCGTGAAGCTTTTGAGTACTTATTCCGATTTCTGCACCAAATCCAAATTCGCATCCATCTGTAAATCTTGTTGAAGCATTAACATAAACTGCTGCCGCATCAACTCTTTGTAAGAATTTTTGTGAATTTTGATAATTGTTAGTTATAATAGCTTCTGAATGACCTGATCCATATTTATTTATATGTTTAATAGCTTCATCTATATTATTTACAATCTTGATGCCAATTATAAAATCTAGATATTCCTTGCCCCAGTCTTCATCTGTTGCTTCTTTCACATCATCAACTATTTTCATTACACTACTATCGCCTCTTACTTCAACATTTTTTTCTCTCAATGCTGAAATAATCTTAGGTAAAAACTCTTCTGCAACTTTTTCATTAACTAATAATTTTTCTTCTGCATTACAAACAGCTGGTCTGCTTGTTTTAGCATTTATTATTATATCTTCTGCCATCTTAAAATCAGCTTCTTCATCAACATAAACATGACAGTTTCCTACTCCTGTTTCTATTACTGGAACAGTTGCATTTTTAACAACAGCTTGAATAAGACCTGCTCCACCCCTTGGAATAAGAACATCTATATATTCATTTAATCTCATCATTTCATTGGCAATTTCTCTACTTGTATTTTCTATTAATTGAAGTGAATACTCTGGAAGTCCTGATTCTTTTATACCTTCACAAAGTGCTTTAACTATTGCTTTATTAGAATTTATTGCTTCACTTCCGCCTCTTAATATTACTGCATTTCCTGCTTTTAAGCATAAACCCGCTGCATCACAAGTAACATTAGGTCTAGCTTCATATATTATTCCTATAACACCCATTGGCACTCTTTGTTTACCAATTTGAAGACCATTAGGTCTCTTCCACATGGAAATAACTTCACCTATTGGATCATTAAGATTAACTAATTGATTTAATCCATCCGCCATATCTTCAAGTCTTTTTTCATCTAAAGACAGCCTATCAAGCATAGCCTTTGATGTACCTTTTAGAATAGCATTTTCTAAGTCTTTCTTATTTTCAGCAAGAATATACTCTTTATTTTCTAATAATTTTTGCCCCATTTTTATTAAAGCATCATTCTTTTCACTTGTTGTAGCATTCATAAGAACATATGATGCTTCCTTTGCTCTTTCACCTTTTAAAATTAATTCTTTCATTTTTATACCCCCAATTATTTTTTACCTAAAAATAAAGTTCCCACATCTTCACCATCTAAAACATTTAATATTACGCTTGGATCACTTCCATTAGCTAAAATCATATCTACACTTGAAGATACTGCTTTTTTAGCTGCTGCAAGTTTTGTTACCATTCCGCCAGTTCCTAAATTTGAACCAGCACCTCCAGCGCAACTTTCTAGTTCTGGTGTTATCTCTTCTACAACTTTTAATAACTTTGCATCATTATTGCTTCTAGGATCTGAATCATAAAATCCATCTATATCAGATAATATTATTAATAAATCAGCTTTTACTAGTGTTGCAACTATAGCTGATAAGTTATCATTGTCCCCAAATCTAACAATATTCTCTATCTCATCTATTGAAACTGTGTCATTTTCATTAACTATTGGAATTATTTTATTTTCCATTAATGTTTCAAATGTGTTACATACATTTTCTCTAATATGATCATCTTCTACTACATCTCTTGTAAGTAAAACTTGACCAACAACATGACTATATTCACCAAAGAATTTACTATATATATGCATAAGTTCACATTGTCCTACTGATGCAACTGCTTGTTTTTCTCTTATACCTTCGGGCTTTTCTTTTAACTTTAATTTGCTTACACCAACACCTATAGCGCCTGATGTTACTAAAACAACCTCTTTTCCTGAGTTAACAATATCAGATAAAACTCTAGTTAATTTTTCAATTCTTCTTAAGTTGATATTACCATTATCATAGGTTAATGTTGAAGTTCCTACCTTTACAACTATTCTATTTGCATTAATTAAATTTTTACGAAAGCCCATATTTTTTCTCTCCTTAAAGTTAAATTCTTATGATATTTATATTACTATACCTTATTTCTCTTATCAAGGTAACTAAAAAAGCTATACCCTAATTTTTATTAAGATATAGCCTATATATTTTACTCAACCCACTTTGCTTATGCATATATCAATACTTTGCTAAAATATAATTCTAGTTCTTTAGTCTAAATTTTGATATTTCTTGTTCTAAAATTTCTGCTTGCGATGCTAATTCCTCTGTTGCTGCTGCTGTCTCTTCTGCTGTTGCTGAATTAGTTTGAATAACTTCTGATATTTTATCTACCTTAACTGACATATCTCCCAAAGCTTCTGATTGATCTTCAGATGCTTTGGCTATTTGTTTTACTAATTCAGCTGTAGTATCTACATCTTTTACTATTTCTCCTAATGCATTTAAAGTTTCCTTCGCTAATACATTACTATTTTTTACAAACTTCATAGAGTTTTGTATTATTTCATTTGTATGCTTAACTTCTTTTGATGATTGTTCTGCTAATGATTTTACTTCTTCGGCAACTACTGCAAATCCTCTTCCTGATTCCCCAGCTCTTGCTGCCTCTATGGCAGCATTTAGTGCCAATAAATTGGTTTGTGAAGCAATTTCCTCTATAGTGCTAGTTATTATTTCAATTTCGTTTGACATTTTACTAACTTTTTCCACAGATAGCATCAATTCTTCCATTTTTTTATTTCCATCTAAAACCATTCTTTTAGTATTTTCAAAAACTTCATCAGCTTTTTTAGTACTCTCAGTATTTTTATTTATCTTAATTAAAACTTCATTAAATTTAGAAAATAAATCTTCTACTGCGTTTGCCTGTTCCACTGCACCATCAGACAAACTTTGAGTAGTTGAAGCTATTTCTTCTGAACTACTTGCTACTAAATCAGATGCTTGATGTATATTTTTAAATATACTGTTAAATGAATTTATAATATTATCTAAAGAATCTTTTATAGGCTTAAAATTTCCTTTATACTCTATCAATGTGTTAACATCTAAATTTTCATGGGCTATATTCTCTATAACTCTTGAAATATCATTCACATAACCACTTAAATTTTTTATAGTTTCATTTAAATCTCTACTCATTTCGCCCATTTCATCCTCAGATACATAACTATTATCTATGCTTAAATTTCCTTCCGATAAGTCTTGAGATACTTTTTTCACATGATTAATTCCTTCAAGTAAACTAGATTGAATTACTCTACTTATTAATACAATTGAACTTATCATTAATATTAGTATTATAACTGCTAATATAAATATTAAATTTCTGGTTTTTTTAGCTTCTTCTACAAATGTTAAAGCATTGTTGTTAGTAGTTTCTCCAATATCTATTAGATTTTCCCTTGCTCTATCTATCCCTTCATTATATTTTCCATTAATTAAATCATAAGCTTCTAAATCCTTATTCTCTAAAAGTAATGAAAAAATCTGTTCTCGTTCATCTTTAACTTCATCTATATTATTTTCAAATTTACCAATTAAATTATGATCGTCTATATATATTTTTCTAAGATTATTTATATCTTCTTCTAAAAGCTTCACTTGATCATCTACACTAGAAATATTGTTCTTTATTTTATCTTCGTTATTTTCAATTAAAGCTTGGTACATATCTCTTTGCATTTTCAGGAATTCAGTTTTCATATTCCAAGTTATTTCAACAGCCTTAAATGGTTCATTATATAATTTGTTAACTTTTTCAGATATAAATTGTAAGCTTATTAATGACATAATCATAAAAATTAATGTAAATACTAATATTATAGAAAAGCTTTTTCTTACTTTTTTTCTTATGGAAAGATTCTTAAATTTTTCCTTAATTCTTTTGTACATATAAATTTCCTCCTTGGATATTTAATCCTAATCTAAAGAAAATATAAATAATTAAATTCTTTTATATATTATATGTAAGTATGTGCATTAAACTGCAAATTTTTACATAGCTTTAGTTGAAATTTTTATGTAAAAAATATAATATTTCAAAATAAAAATTAAACTTTTATTTTAAATTAGCACTATCTTTTTTGCTTTTTCTATATTAAAATAATAACTGTTGTATATTTATAAAGAAAAAGGGGATAAATATGAATAAAAATACAGATGTAAATATAAATTTAAATATTTCCTCATTATTGAAGTTTATAATTCCTTCACTTATAGGAATTGTATTATTTATGACTCCAATAATGCTAGGTGGACAATTCACAATTCCAGTAGCATTTTTATCAAATTTATTTGTAGATACATTAAAAGGCATTTTACCTTTTATCTCTCTTATATTGATATCAATTTCTGCTATTGGAAGTATATTAATAAAAGTTTTTAAAACTGAAAATAAAATTTTAAATTCATTGTTTAATGTTAGTTATTCTTGGTTAACAGCTAGAATAGTAGGTATGATTTTAGTTATAATGACTTATTTTAAAATAGGACCTGAATTTATATGGTCTGATAGTACTGGTGGAATGATTTTATTTAGTCTTCTTCCATTATTAACTGCCGTATTCTTATTTGCAGGTTTATTTTTACCATTATTACTTAACCACGGTTTATTAGAATTTGTAGGTGCTTTACTTACTAAGGTAATGAGACCTTTATTTAAACTTCCTGGTCGTTCTTCAATAGATTGTATCACTTCTTGGCTAGGTGACGGAACTATTGGAATATTACTAACTAGTAAGCAATATGAAGAAGGCTTTTATACAAAAAAAGAAGCTTCTGTTATAGGAACTTCATTTTCAGCAGTTTCTATAACATTTAGTTTGATGGTTATAACTCAAGTTGGACTTTCACATATGTTTGTTCCATTCTATTTAACAGTTACTTTATCTGGTATCATTGCAGCTATAGTACTTCCAAGAGTGAGACCATTATCTAAGAAGCCTGATACATATATTGATGGAAGACCATTAGAAAAAAATGTGGATCTTATACCTAATGGATATACTCCATTTACATGGGGATTAAAAAATGCTATTGATAAAGCTGAAGATAATTTTAGCTTTCACTCATTTGTTGAAGATGGTCTAAAGAATGTAGTAGATATGTGGCTAGGAGTATTACCAGTAGTTATGTCTATGGGCGGAATTGCTCTTATGATTGCTGAATACACTAACTTCTTTTCAATGCTTGGATTACCTTTTATACCATTACTAAAGTTATTACAAGTTCCTGAAGCTGTTGCTGCTTCTAAAACACTAGTGGTAGGTTTTGCAGACATGTTTATACCATCTGTATTAGCTACAAGTATTCAAAATGAAATGACTAGATTTATAATAGCGTGTACATCAGTAACGCAATTAATTTATATGTCTGAAGTAGGTGGATTACTTTTAGGTTCAAAAATACCAGTTTCATTCAAAGATTTAGTTATAATCTTCCTAGAAAGAACTGTTTTAACATTGCCTATAATAGTATTAATAGCAAACTTATTGTTTTAAAAATGTGTTAATAAAAAATTAAGCAATAGAATGATTTATGAACAACATTCTATTGCTATTTTTATTCTATATAAGATCCACTGATTTTCTTATGATTCTCCAATACCATCTATTTTCCATTCACCTAGATTATTTTCTCTAATCAAAGTAAACATCTTCTCATAGTCTCCACTATCTTCTGGCTCTTTACTTTGATCTCTATATTGTACATTATATTTAACAACATATTTTCTTACATTTTCTCTTTTTATCTCTACTCCACTTGTAAAATAGCTTTTATAAATTCCTTCATCTGTTATTAACTCTAAAGAATCCAATCTGCAACTTTCTAAATTATCTAATCTAAAATTAACATCCTTATATCTTGTTGTATAACAAGTCAATAAATTTTTTAATTGATGTGAATTCTCATATTTAAATGATTCTATTATAATATCTTCTGGTGATTTTATAGCCTCAGGTAATTTTATAGATTCTATAAAACTTTCTTCAACTACACATTCATTTTCACTTTTAGCGTCATTAACTTTTTGCTCACTACATCCAACTGCCAAAATTGAAGCTATAAATATCAATAATATTAATATCTTATTTTTTAAACCTCTCATATTTTCCGTTGCCAAAAATCTATAAATATCTATAAATCTTGTTTAATTACCTATTCTACCTGTCTGATTTTGCAATGAATAAATCCATATGCTACTTTCATTTGATATGACAGTCCAAGGTCTTAAATTCCGATACAACGAATCGTACATATTAGCATTATCTTTTGGGTGATATTATGCTAATTCATATTTTGAAAGATTTATTGAAGCGTTAAAATCTCTATCTATCTTTAGTCCACAAGAACATTGATAAATTCTGTCTTTAAGCTTTAAATCTTTCTTGATAGCTCCACAACAACTACAAGTTTTACTTGACGGAAACCATATATCAGCTTCTATAAATTCTATTCCATAAAACTCACATTTGTATTTCATTTTTACTTTAAAATCATACAAACATTGTTCTGCAATAGCTTTTGATAAATGACGATTCTTCATCATATTTTTGATATTAAGAGTTTCCATCACAACTTTAGAAGGTTTGGTTTTCACTATCCTATTCGTTGCTTGGTGAACATGATTACTTCTGATATTGGTTAATCTTCTATGAAGTAATCTAATCTGCTTTTCAAGTTTTATAATATTGTTAGTCTTTTTGAATCGGCAACATTTTTCACCACCTTTCTCTATTTTATTCATTTCATATTTTCGACTAACTTTTCTTTGCTTTCTCTTTAAAACTTTTTTAAGTCTTTTAACTTCTTTTGTTTTATTTATATTTTTGAAAGTCATACCATTGCTACAGATAGCTAAATCCTTGACTCCAACATCAATCCCTATGCTTTCTTTTGTAAGTTCTACTTTAGGTATTTCTCTTTCAATCCCTACTGATATATACCAATACTTTCCATCAAAACTTATTCTTGGATTTGAGTATTTTGTATCTAAAGGAATTGAATAAGGTTTAATATTTATCCAACCTACTTTTTCAATATTTACTGCATTATCTTTAACTTTTAGCTTACAATTATCATTATAAAATGATGGCTTAGACTTTCTTCTACTCTTAAATTTCGGCTTATCAGAAAGCCCTTTAAAAAATCTTTTATAACTATCACAAGCATCTTTAACAGCTTGTTTTGCTACATTATTTGAAACTTCTTTAAGCCAAGTTAATTCAGTTTTTTTGAGTTGAGTTATTTCTTTTCTTAAATTATTATCTGAAATAAACTTACCATCATTTTTATAATTTTCTTCTTGTCTTGCAATAGTCCAGTTATAAATGAATCTTGCCGTACCAACAGATTGCCATAGCTTTTGCTCTTGAACTTCTGTTGGATATAATCTAACTTTTTTCGCAAGTATCATCTTCTAACAACTCCTTAATCATCTTCTTAACCCAATTCCTCAAAGTTTATGTTGTTTTTTCCTGTAAGTTTAGAAAACTTGCCTATCGAATAAAATTTCATCTACATCACCTCTTGATTATATATGTATATCTACAAAAAGCAGATATATTTTTATAGATATTTATAGATTTATTTTAACTGTTCACTACCCCCATTAAATTCTTCTAACCCATATTCAAAATTTATTTTTGCTAATCCTAATTCTATGCTGAACATTTATAAAAATAGAGTTTATATTTTTAAACTACGAAATCTATTGAATGCGGCCATTATTTCTTGTCTTCTTGGCATTGATAGTCTGCCATGACCACCTTTTATATTGCTAATTGATATAATTCCGTTCTTTTCTATATAGTTCATTATTTCATCTGTTACTTCTATTAATGTTTTCTTTCCATCTATAACATTATCTTCTGCCCATTTCATAATCTCTCCAATAGTGTTAATTTGCTCACTATCCACTATTTGCTCAACTGCTCTTAAATCTATATTTTCTTTATTAATTACTAATCCATCTATTCCTAGAGTTTTTATTTTTACACCTTTATAACCTTTTTCAATGCTTCCTTTTTTAATAACCCTATTTAAATTTATCTTTATATCAAGATTTCTTTCCTTGATTTTAGAAAGTATCTTTCCATTACTTAAACTTTTAGCTTGCTCTGTTACATTTTTTATATTGTAACAATCCATTTGTATTACATTATCTGCAATATCAAAATAATCTCCAGAACTTCCTACTACTATAATTGTTGATATATCTTTTTGATTATACAAATCTCTAGCAACTTCAATAAAAGGTGTTATAGGTTCTTTATCTTTAGAAACCAGCATCTGCATTATATCGTCTCTAATCATAAAATTAGTAGCCGATGTATCTTCATCTATTAAAAATACATTAGTTCCACTTTCTATTCCTTCTATTATATTTGCTGCTTGAGATGTACTTCCACTTGCATTTTCACTATAAAATTTAGTTGTATCTTTTTTATTAGGTAAATTATTTATAAATAATGATATATCATCTTTATTTATTACTCTACCATCTTCTGCTCTAACTTTTAATGCTGCATTATCTGTTATTACAAATTCTCTTCCATCACCTTCAATATGATTATAAATACCTAATTCCAATGCATTTAATAGTGTTGATTTTCCATGATAACCTCCACCAACTATAATTGTTATACCTTTTTTAATTCCCATTCCTACAATTTCACCCTTATTAGGTAAATTGAATTTAACCTCTAAATTTTCAGGAGATTTAAATGGTATTCCATCCTTTAAAGGCCTAGTTGATACTCCTGATTCTCTAGGTAATATCGATCCATTTGCAATAAATCCAATTAAATCATTGTTCTTTAATTCATTTCTTATAAACTCTTGATCTTCAACTAATCTCACTTGTTTTATAAGTTTATCTTTATCTATGTTTTTATAAATTAATGATGACTCTACAATTTTAGGTAGAAAATCAAATAAAATCTTTTCTAATTCCTTAGCAAGAACACTTCTACCCCTTGCTGGAAATCCTACTTCTATTCTAGCTTCTATTTTTTTATCACTTATCACAATAGAAGTTCTGTCTAAAATTTCTTGTGTGCATTTACTTATAGAAATTAATCCACTTTTTCCTGACCCAAAAATCTTACTGCTACATGAATATATATTTTTATAAAATGTTCTAGTTAAATAATCTTTAACAGCAATCTTTTTGTAATTGTTATTTACTAATTCTTCTGGGATATTTGAAACTTTTTTATCCATTATTATTCTTACTCTAGAAGGCGTTGCAAATGGATCTCCTTGTACATGATCTATTGCTAATATATACTCATTAAACTCATAACTACCTTCAAGTTGCTTATATGATTTATATCCTTTTCCATCTATATTTATTAAATCTCTGCGCAAATCATTAAAATTTTTCATTTACTTTTCATCTCCCATAAAGTATTCATCAATTAAAGCTTCGCCCATTCTTCTATACATATTACTCATAGATATCATTGATCCAACAAGTAAAAATTTTTCTTCAAAATCACCATTTATATTATTTTCGCTTAAAAGATTCTTTACATTTTCTTCTTTGTCATTCATGTATTCCTTAAATTCATTAACATCTTGAGAATTCATATCTAAGTACGTTTTATAAAGAGATCTCAAATCATATTCTTCATTATTTTCATACTTTTTAACTATATTATCTAATGTAAGCTTTATATCATTTATTGATAATGCACCCTTTAAATCGTATATTAAACTCATTAATATTAAATGTTCTTTTGAATATTTTTTATTCTTTATACTCATTAATAATTTCGCCTTAGCATAATTATTAATCATAGTTTTAGTTAATACTTTATCATCTTCCTTTCTTTTAAGGACTGATAATTTATTTTCAAACAATTGAATAACCTGATCCATATATAAATCTAGCTCAGGTATATCTTCTAAATTTATTTTTTTATCTAAGTTTAAGTTTTCCATTATATTTAATATATCTTTTGTCATTATTCCACTTCCTAATCTAGTTTTTGAAACTACATATTATCTTGTCTATATTTAATATTAATAGTATTACTTATAAAATTCAAGAAAATAGCTAAAAATATGATTTAAATAGCTTAAAATAAGTTTTTATGATCTTTGACTTTTATATAACTATATATAATAATATTAATATATTGTTATATAGTTTTAAAAACTACGTATTGAGTATGGAGGTATTTATGGATAAATATTTAAGAGAACCAGTTAATGGATTAACACATCTTATAGGAGCTGTTTTATCATTAGTAGGATTAGTTTTAATGATAATTAAAGTAAATATGTCACAAGGATCTTTGATAGAATATGTCTCTATCATCCTTTTTGGAATTAGCATGATTTTACTGTATAGTGCTTCAGCAACATATCACTCTGTTATTGCAGATTCAAAAATTATTAAAGCTTTAAAAAAAGTAGATCACTCTATGATTTTTGTACTTATAGCAGGTTCTTATGCACCATTTTGCTTAATTGCATTACAAAATTCTATTGGCAATAAACTTTTTATAGCAGTTGCTGCATCTGCTTTAGTTGGGATAATATTTAAAATTTGTTGGGTTACATGTCCTAAATGGTTAAGCAGCGTTATATATATTACTATTGGTTGGTTTGCTATTTTTGCAATTTACCCATTATCAATAGCGCTTTCACCAATAGGTGTAAGCCTGCTTGTTTTAGGCGGCTTGATGTATACAATTGGTGGGGTAATATATGCCTTAAAGAAAGATAAAATAAAGATAGGCGTTTTTGGATCTCATGAAATATTTCATGTTTTCATAATGCTAGGAACACTATGTCACTTCATTTGTGTTTTTAATTATATAATTTAAAAAGTATTTAGTAAGCAAAAAGCACTCCATTCAACTAAAAATGGTAGTGCTTTTTCATATGATTTTATTTTATTGTTTATTTTTTATTTAACCAATACCACCATATATAACTCCAAGTATTATAACTACTATAGTTATAATTACAAAGACATATTTAGCAAGATATATGAAGTTAATTCCTAACTCTCTGCTAGACCCTTTGTTTATCTCTATAAGTGCCTTTTTAGAATCTCCTACATAGTAAAATACTAAAAATACTATAAGCGCTGCTAGTGGTGATACTATTATTGTGATGAAATTAGTGAAATTATCAAAGCTAGCCATGCTTAAATTTAAAGGTATTGATAATATAAATCCTATTATAGCTATTATAATGGATGCCTTTTTTCTATTAAGCTTTGTTTGTGAAATTAATGCTTCAACTGGACCTTCCAACATATTAATAGATGATGATACAGCTGCAAATATTAAACTTAAGAAGAATACTATCGCTATTAGTCTTCCACCAGGCATAGCCTTAAATATTGTTGGCATTGTTATAAATAATAATGGTGGACCTGCCATTGGATCTAAATTAAATGCAAATACAGATGGCATTATAACAAATGAAGCAAGTAATGCTGCTATTGTATCTAATATTGCTGTACTTAAAGCAGACTTTGGTATATCGAAATCATCTTTTATGTAACTACCATATACAACCATTCCGCAACCATTTAATGATACTGTAAAGAAAGCTTGTCCTAAAGCCATTATCCAAGTATTAGGTTTAAGTAAAAATTCCCACTTAGGATTTAATAAGTATTTAACACCTTCCATTGCTCCTGGGAGTGTAAGTGATCTTATTGATAGTAAAATAAATATTACAAACAATGCTGGCATAATTATTGAATTTATTGTTTCTATACCTTTTGTTACTCCTACATAAACTATAACTAATGTTAAAGCTATAGCTATAAAGTTCCAAACTATTGTTTGACTTGTTCCTGAAAATCCTGTAAAAAAGCTATTAACATCTACTGTAAACAGTTCTCCTGTAATACTCATTGCAAAATATTTCATTATCCATCCTACAACTATGTTGTAAAACATAAATACACCTGCTAATCCTATTACAGGTATTAGCGCTACTAACTTTCCACCTTTTTTATTTTTTTCAGCAAATGTTGTTATAATTCCTGTTGCTGAACCACCTTTAAATTTTCTTCCAAATGCAAATTCTGTTATTAATCCTGTTGAACCTAATAACAATACAAAAATAAAGTATGGAATTAAAAAAGCTGCTCCTCCATTTTGACCTAATCGATATGGAAACATCCATATGTTTCCTAGCCCTACTGCTGCTCCTATACATGAAAGTATAAAACCAGTCCTACTCTTAAAATTTTCTCTTTTAGCCATTCCTACTGTCCCTCCTAAAATAAATAAAAAATCATAAAGACTACTTTGAACTAATCATAAAATTCTTCTTTTTTTATAATTTACAAAGAATAAAAAAACCACATAGTGTTACTATGTGGTTGCCTACAATACTAATACTCTACATCCACACAGCTTATCCATGTGGTTAAAATTGAGAATAATGAATAACTCTAACCATCACAGATACAAACTTAAATTCATACTTTAAGCTCGCATCTATAATAAAAAATTATTAATACAAGCTCTGTCTATAATAGTTACAGTAATATGCGTTATTTAATTTTAATAATATAAATCTAGTGCATATCATAATAATTACTCTCCATCTTTACAATTTTCTTAATTTTATCATCTAAATTACAAAAATGTCAATAATAAAGATGCTTTTAATTCCTTTAAATATTCTCTTTATGTAGCTTTATGTGGTATAATAACGAAATGAATATTCAATGAAATGAGGGAAATTTATTGATAACTGTATCAAATGTTAGTCTTAGATTTGGTGGACGTAAACTTTTTGAAGACGTAAACCTTAAATTTACAGCAGGAAATTGTTATGGAGTTATTGGAGCAAATGGTGCTGGAAAAAGTACTTTTCTTAAAATACTTTCAGGTGAAGTTGAACCTAATACTGGTGAAGTTATAATTGCTCCAAATACAAGAATGTCAGTATTAACACAAGATCATTACAAATATGATGATTGTCAAGTTTTAGAAACTGTAATAATGGGTAATGAAAGATTATATCAAATCATGAAAGAAAAAGATGAGATATATGCAAAGCCAGATTTTTCTGATGAAGATGGAATTAAAGCATCTGAATTAGAAGGTGAATTTGCTGAACTTAATGGTTGGGAAGCAGAATCTGAAGCTTCTTCATTATTACAAGGTTTAGGAATTGGCACTGATTATCACTTTAAAAATGTGTCAGAATTAACTGGAGGAGAAAAAGTTAAAGTTCTTTTAGCTCAAGCTTTATTCGGTAATCCAGGAATATTAATCCTAGACGAACCTACTAACGGTCTTGACTTAAAGGCTGTAAATTGGTTAGAAGATTTCTTAGGAAACTTTGATGGAACTGTTATAGTTGTATCACATGATAGACATTTCCTAAACTCAGTTTGTACTCAAATGGCTGATGTTGACTTTGGAAAGATTAAGATTTATGTTGGTAACTATGATTTCTGGTATGAATCAAGTCAATTAGCCCTTCAAATGTCTAAAGATCAAAATAAGAAAAAAGAAGAAAAAATTAAAGAATTACAAGACTTCGTTGCAAGATTTAGCGCTAATGCATCTAAATCTAAGCAAGCTACTTCTCGTAAGAAATTATTAGATAAAATCACTTTAGATGATATCCAACCTTCAAGCAGAAAATATCCTTTCGTAGGATTTACACCTGAAAGAGAAGTTGGTAATGACATATTAACAGTTAAAGATTTATCTAAAACTGTAGATGGAGTTAAGCTTTTAGATAACATTAATTTCATGGTAAATAAAGGTGATAAAATTGCTCTTATCGGTAATGAAATTGCTGTAACTACATTATTCAAAATACTAGCTGGAGAAATGGAACCAGATAGTGGAGAATTTAAATGGGGAATAACTATAACTAATTCTTACTTCCCAACTGATAACTCAGAATATTTTGACGGATGTAATCTTTCTTTAGTTGATTGGCTTAGACAATACTCAGAGGAAAAATCTGAAAGCTACATAAGAGGTTTCTTAGGAAGAATGTTATTCTCTGGAGAAGAAGCTCTAAAGGAAGCTAATGTATTATCTGGAGGAGAAAAGGTTAGATGTATGTTATCTAAAATGATGCTTTCAAATGGAAATGTATTAATGTTAGATCAACCTACTAATCACCTTGACCTTGAATCAATTACTGCTGTAAATAATGGTTTACAAAATTATAACAGTAATATAATTTTTGCTTCTCATGACCATCAATTTGTTCAAACTATAGCAAATAGAATTATAGATATTAAAGATGATGGTTCTATTGTTGATAGAGCTATGACATTTGATGAATACTTAGAATTTGCTGCATCAAATAAATAATAAAATTAAAAGGCTATTCCTTAATTGGAATGGCCTTAATTTTTTCTCTTTATTTTCTTCAGTTTACACAAAATTATTTACAGGTGAAACTGAAAAGCTGTTTTTAGATGTTACATAGATAAACCAAGTAATATGAATACTTTAAAGATTTAGTTTATAATAATCATCTCCCCATTTGCACATCATACTAAGAATAGGCATTAAACTCTCACCTACATCAGTTAATGAATATTCAACCTTTGGCGGAACTTGAGGATAAACTTTTCTATTAACTAAATTATCTGCTTCTAGTTCTCTTAGCTGTTGAGTTAGCATTTTTTGAGTTATTTTAGGAAGTGCTTTTTTTAATTCATTAAATCGCTGTATTCCCTTAGTACCTAAATGCCAAATAATAATAGGTTTCCATTTTCCTCCAATTAAGTCTATTGTAATTTCGAAGGTACATCTATAATTCTTATTTTTAAATTCTAAAGTATTGCAATTAGAACTCATAGTTATCATCCTTTCAATAGTATCCTTTTAGGTACTATAATACAAAATAGTGCGTACTTGTTATATATAAACTTATTTTTTATAATAATATCATTGATTATAAAAAATATCAATTAGGAGGTATATATAAATGGATGCAATATTAAACAGGAAAAGTATAAGAAAGTATAAGAACATAAATGTAAGTGATGAGATTGTTGAAGAATTATTAAAAGCAGGTATGGCAGCACCTTCTGCGGCAAATGAACAACCTTGGGAATTTATAGTCTTAAGAGATAAAGAGATTATGAGAAAAATAACTGAAGTACATCCATATTCAAAAATGCTATTAAATACAGATGTAGCAATTATAGTTTGTGGAGATGAATCAAAAGAAATATTTAAAGGCTTTTGGGTACAGGATTGTTCAGCTGCCACAGAAAATATATTAGTAGCTGCTGAAGATAAAGGTTTAGGTGCAGTATGGTTAGGTGTTTACCCAATAGTAGATAGGGTAGATGCAATAAAAGAACTTCTAAATTTACCATCTAGTGTAATTCCTTTATCAATAATACCTGTTGGATATCCAGATGAAGAAAGAAAAGTAGCAGATAGATTTAATAAAACAAGAATACATTATGATAGATGGTAAAGATTAAAAAAGTGAGGGATATAAATGATAAAAGTAGTCGCAAGAAATTTTGCCAAAGAGGATAAAATTAACGAAATTATTGAACTATGTAAAGAACTAGTAGAAATCACAAGAAAAGAAGAAGGATGCATAAAGTATGAAATGTATCAAGATGAACAGGATGCTAAAATTCTGACAATGATTGAAGAATGGGAAAATAAACATTCTTTAGATAAGCACTTGAGATCTGAACATTTCACTAGAATTGTTCTAATGATGGGAAAGCTTATGTCAAAAGAAACAGATATGAATGTTTACAATAAATTGATTTAACATGTTTATGCAGATAGATCAATTTAAATTGTATTAAGAATTTCATAGTGAAATGATAAATT
The DNA here is from genome assembly GCF_031344075.1 of Clostridium aquiflavi. Classification (NCBI taxonomy): domain Bacteria; kingdom Bacillati; phylum Bacillota; class Clostridia; order Eubacteriales; family Clostridiaceae; genus Clostridium; species Clostridium aquiflavi. Next base: position 19,563 of record NZ_JAVJAN010000006.1, on the reverse strand, counting down.
TTTGCTCATAAGTTAGGTTTAAAAATAACTTAGATAAAAAGTAAAAATATAAAACTTAAAAAAATTCAATTTAAAAGAAGACTGTAAATATTTTTGTGTATGAGTGCAGTGGCGTTGGAATTTGCTTTTTAGAACTATTAATGGAGATTTGTCAAAAGTAATTTTCCAAAAGTAAATTCCTATATCCACGAGCTTTATACTACAATATCAACACATTTTTAAAATAGATCCTATTTTAATTACTTAGATAATAAGTCCTCAATAACTTCATATACATAATCAACTTCATTATTAGCATATTTTTTTACCTTATCTTCTGAATCATTAAAAGTATAGCTATTATGAGTTATGTTAAACATTGAAACATCATTGAATGAATCTCCAATAACATAAAGATTATCTTTTGATAAATCTTCTACTTCTAATATTCTCTTAAGCGCATTTCCTTTTGAACATCCTTTCGGTACTATATCAACAAAAAATTGATTTCTATATACTTCTACATGCTCACCATACTTTTTAATTATTTCATCTTTTATTTTTTCTGCTTTAATCTGATCTTTATCTACAGGTGATAAACTTATTATTTTATAATCATCTTTTGATGATGTTGCATCTTCAATGTATATCTTCTTTGTAAACAAATCCATCATATCACCAATTTCAGATTTATCAAGATTAGGATTATCTATAAAAATAGAATTCTTAAAATTATCTAAATAAACTAATGTTTCATCATTGTAATAATCATTTATTATCTTCTTTGATATTTCATTAGATACCCACTCATCAAATACCATTTCATGTGCTCTATTCATAATTAAGCTTCCATTGCAAAGTAATAAATAATCATATTCTATATCATACTTCTCCATTAAAGGTATTACCATGTCATAACTTCTACCTGTTGATACAATTAATTTATGTCCTCGTTCTTTAAGCTTATTAATTAAAGTTAAATCCTTATCATTTCTTAAATTGTTTCCAACTACTAAAGTTCCATCTAAATCACTTGCTAAAAGCTTCATATGTACCCCACTTTCAATTCTCAACTAAATTTTTTCTAGTTTTATATTTGAATTAATTTTATATTATATACTTTTTAAATGGTTTTAATAAACTAAGAATTTGATTTAGTATCTAGTATTTTTTAATTCTTAATTAAGTATTTAATTTAAAATATAAAAATAGATTCTACAAAATATATTTTATACTAAATAACATAATTAAAACAATTAAATTACCTAATATCATTATATCTATAGAGTCTAAAATACTTCATATTTAAATATGTGTTCATATATGCAATATGTAAAGTGGCATTGTAATTGGACTATACTCATTTTAGTATTCCTAATTTCAATTACTCAGTCCACTTTATTTATGCATATATGAACACTCTACTAAACCATGCCATGTTTAAATAAACATCTTATCTTTTCTTATATTTTATATGTAATAATTCATGAGCTAGTCCTTTTCCTGGTTTGCCCATATAAGTTTCATACATCTTTAATAATGATGCATTTTCATGAGACTTTCTCTTAGCTAATCCCTTATCTTGGTTGTACAAAACAGATGCTCTTACAGTTCTAACATCTACTTTATTTCTGTCTTTTGAATTTACATGAGGTTGTCCACCACCATTTACACATCCACCTGGGCAGGACATTACTTCAATGAAATGATATTGCTTTTCGTCCATTCTTCCACTCTTAACAAAATCAAATACATTTGCAGCGCCATTAATAACAGCTATATTATATTCTTGTCCTCCTAATGTAACTGTAGCTTCTTTTATTCCATCTAAGCCTCTTACTTGTTCATACTCTATTTCTTCTAGTGATTTATTTTCTATAAAGTCTTTTGCGCTTCTTAAAGCTGCTTCCATAACACCACCAGTAGCTCCAAATATAGCTCCTGCACCAGTATATTCTCCCATTGAAGGGTCGGCTTCACTATCTTCTAAGCTAGCAAAATTTATTTTTGCATTTTTAATCATTTTTGCTAATTCTCTAGTTGTAATTACAGCATCTATATTTCTTAAACCGTTATTTTCCATTTCTTCTCTATCAGCTTCAAATTTCTTTGATGTACAAGGCATTATTGTCACTGTAAATACATCTTTAGGATCTAATCCTTCTATTTCAGGATAATAAGTTTTACTTGCAGCACCAAAAATTTGTTGAGGTGACTTTGCACTAGATAAGTTATCTATAAACTCTGGGAAGTAATTTTCAACTTCTCTTACCCATGATGGACAACAAGATGTAAACATAGGGAATGGACCACCTTCATTTACTCTACTAATAAGTTCTGTTGCTTCTTCCATTATTGTCATATCAGCACCAAAGTTAATATCAAATATCTTATTGAATCCTAACATTCTTAAAGCTGTATATATTTTTCCTGTTACATCAACACCATATCCCATTTTAAATGCTTCACCCATAGCAGCTCTAACTGATGGAGCCATTGCAACTATTACGTGTTTACTTGGATCTTCTAAAGCATTTTGCACTCTTTCAGTATGAGATTTTTCTGATAACGCATCTACTGGACATGCAGCTATACATTGACCACATAATAAGCAATTTGTATCATCAAAGCATTTTCCATCAATAGTTGATACTTTCTTATCACAATTATCATCAACAATTTTTATAGAATTAGTAGCTGTTTTTTCGCTACAAGCAGCTTCACATCTTCCACAAAGCACACATTTACTTCTATCTATAACAATTGACTTACTTCTATCATCTACATATTCTGATTTATCTTTAACTATGAATGGCTTATTTGCTCTAGCTTTAGTCTTTATTACTAATTTTAAAAATTCACAGTCTTCTCTTCTTTTACAAGGACCACATTTAAATTCATGTTTATCTAACATTTCTGCCATTCTTAATTTAACAGCTTCTTGTACCTTTTCTGAATCAGTTCTTATAACCATTTTATCTTTGACTAATGTTTCACAAGATAATGCTAGTTCTTCTTGTCCTTCTATTTCAACAGCACACACTCCACATTTTCCTGTATTACTGCAATCATTTAAATAGCATAAGGTTGGTATCTCTATATTATTCTCTAATGCAACTTCTAAAATAGTTTTACCCTCTTCTTTTACAGAAACCTCTTTTTCATTTATTAATATATATGCCACTAAATGAACCTCCCCGTCTTTAGTATACTTTTTTTATTTAACTATATTTTCAATGTGTGTTAATATTTAAAAATACATTTTTTATCAACGTTACAATTTTAGCATACTTATTTATTAAAAATAAGTATTAATTAATAGTTTTTATTGGATAAATAATCTATTAATTATACTATTTTATATATTATGAAATATATGTATCAACATAATTTAAATATTTATATTTAAAACAAAAAAAACTATCCTAAAAGAACTTTTAGGATAGACTACTATGATTATATAACATTTATACATATTTCAATTTTTAAAATTTTCTATACTTCTTTATTTATTAAACCATTAAAAATAAATTCTAATGTCTTATTAATAATATCTTCTAAACTAACTTTTTCTATGTTTATTAACTCATATATTGCTGTTGAACATAATGTTCCAAAAAATTCATAGGCCATTACTTCACTATCGCCTTTTCTAATACACCCTTCTTTCATCCCCATTTGTATATACATTTCTATTTCTTTTATATGACTTTTTACCTTTTCTCTTAAAATAAATTGTCTTTCTTCATCTCCCCATAATTGACTCATTACAACTCTAAAAAAGCTATTATGTTCATAAAGAAATGTTAATTGTATTTTGCAGATTTGTTTTAATTTTTCAATTGCATCATCATTTAATTCATTTACTGCTGCAATTTCATCATTAAGTAACTTAAGTCCATTATCAACTATAAAGTTGAATATTTCTTCTTTGCTATTAAAATTATAATATAGTGTTCCTTTAGCAAGCCCCGCAGTGGTTGCTATTTCATCCATTGTTGCTCCCCTATACCCTGATTTTGAAAAAACTTCTATTGAAGAATTAAAAATCAATTTTTTTGTTTTATTCACACCAATCCCTCATTTTCATAAACTGATAATAATTACATTATACCACTAAAATTTTACTATTTATTACTTTTTACTTTCATTTTTTTGATATTTAAAATATATATGTTAGAATCAGTATATAATATATAAATATATTTTTAAATTAATGAAAAGAGGAATTTATGATTAAAGTATATAACAGAATTACTAACGAATATGAAGAGGAAAACGTGGCAGGTAAAAAGTTCATTAAGTGGACTTATGAAACACCCGTTGGAAAAGGTATGACAGAATTGATTGCTAAGAGAAAGATTTTTTCAAAATTTTATGGTAAATTTTGTGATACAAAATTCAGTGCAAGAAAAATACCTGACTTTGTTAAAGACTTTAATATTGATATGAATATTGCAGAAAAAAATATTTCTGAATTTAATTCATTTAATGACTTCTTTGTTAGAAATTTGACTTCTACTTCAAGACCTATAGATTACAATGAAGATATTTTTATTTCTCCAGGAGATGGGCGAATTACTGTTTACGATAATATAGACTTAGATAATATTGTTCAAGTAAAAGGCTTAACTTATAGTTTAAGAGAATTAATAAAAAATGATGAAATATCAGAAAAATATAAAGATGGTATTTGTGTAATATTAAGATTATGTCCTACAGACTATCATAGGTTTCACTTTGTAGACTCTGGTATACCTTGCGAAACTCATAAAATTAAGGGCCATTACTATTCTGTAAATCCTATAGCTCTTAATTCAATTCCAAAATTATTTTGTGAAAATAAAAGAGAATGGTGCATATTTAAATCAGAAAATTTTGGAGATATTTTAACTGTAGAAGTAGGTGCTACTTGTGTTGGATCAATAATTCAAACATATGAGCCTAACCAAAAAGTAACAAAAGGCGATGAAAAAGGGTATTTTAAATTTGGTGGATCAACAACTATACTGTTCTTAGAAAAAAATAAAGTAAAAATAGATCCTGATATTTTAGAGCAATCAAAACAAGGATATGAATGTAAAATCTTATTTGGCGAAAAGATTGGAACTAAAATCTCTAAATAAGCAAGTTCTGTTTTAGCATGTTTATATATGCAATAATCAAAGTGGCATATATAAACACATTGCTAAAACATAGCATTATTTATTAATGACTTTTTTTAATTCATTCTTAAATTTTTCTATATCTTTATCTAATATAATTAAACTAATCCCCATCATTTCTGCTCTTTCTTTAATACATCTTTTATAAGGTTCTTGAGTTGCAACCAATATTTTTTTCGCATTATTTCCACCTAATCTTTTACTATATACATCTAATTCATTTAGTGCATCTTCATCATATTTTGCACTATCTTTACATGATATACATATTAAAACATCATCCTTAACTGCTAATACATCAAATTCATTTTTAACTTTGATTTCATTATTGTTCCATAGAAATATAACGCCACTTTTAACATCATCAATTTCTTCAATTTCTCTAACAACTATATTAGTTAATACTTCTAGCCAAGTACCACTTTTAAATATAAATCCTTTCATATAATCTTGTTGAAAATGTACTACTATATCATTCTTGCTCTTTTTATATTTTATAGCATTAATTTTCTCTAGATAATTTAAGCAAGAATTTAATATTCCTTTTTCCTCTTGCCCATATAAGTCAGACAAATTAATAATAACTTTGTTACTTTGAGAATAATCATGAATAAATAAATGATTATCATAAAGACATTGCTTATACTTATACCATAATTCTAAGTTTTCATAAATTTTTTCTGTTATATTAATCACATCAGAATATTTACTTATTTTGCTAGAATCTAACAAAATATCAGAACCAGTTATCTTAAGTATGTCATCTATATATATATCCTTAAACTCTTCTGACTTATTTTTAATATCATTTCCTAATTCATATATTCTCTTATTTAAAATATCTATATAAACAATATTAAATTTCTTTATTAAAGCTTGATTTAATAAAATTAATGAGTTTATTCTTTTTCCCCCAGTTACATTTATAATAGTTTTTTCTATATCTAAGCTATTTAATAAATTGTTTATTTCTTTTATATTACCTTCACTTATAATGTAGCTTTCTATATCAATACTCGGAAAAATTTCTTTATGATACTTTTTTAGCTTCTCATATAATTCACTATTTTCTTCATACTTTAAGTAAATTACTTTACAAGGTCTAAATTTATCAGTAGCTAACAAATTCCCCTCATTATGCTCATCTAATAAATTAATTAAAATATCTTCTTTCATTAATAATTGCCACCTTTACTTCATCACTATTGTTTATTAAATATCTAATATACTTATATAATTTATTATTAGCATTTATTAGCATGTTTATTTATACAACAAAAAAGACTTAACTAAAAACATAGCTAAGTCTTTTGGCAGAGCGTGAAGGAATCGAACCCTCAATGTACCGTCCGTAGCGGTAAGTTATATCCGTTTAACTAACGCTCCATATTAATTTAAAACTAACTTTCTTCAAGAAATATATTATCACAAGCCACCATAATAAGCAAGTTTATAAAATAAATACTTAAGATTATTTTTCCATAATATTAAGTATTTATTTCAATAAATTTCTTTTTTATAAATAAATATCTGAAAATTCTATTTCTAATATTTCAATATTGGTTTTTGCATGAATTATATGATTATCTTCATTATTCTCGCTTAATTTTATTATTGGGAGTCTTATTATAAATTCACTGCCTCTATCTTCCTGACTCTTTAGTGATATATTACCATTATGTGCTTTAGTTAAGCTTTCTACTAATGACAATCCAATTCCACTACCTGACTGTTCTATTTTTTTATGATTAGATGACTGAGCAAATCTATTAAAGATTTTATCCTGTTCTTTTATTGGAATTCCCATACCCTCATCTTTTACTGATATATTTAATTCATTATTTCTCTTCCATAAGTTAATGTATATATTTCCATTATTATAAGAGAACTTTATGGCATTAGATAAAAGATTCATAATTATCCTATCTATTGCCTCTGGATCTATTGCCATAATACATTTTTCAACATTAGTATCAAATATTAATGATATATTTTTTTGTTTTGCGTATTTATCTATTGAAGAAACCGTATTTTCTATTAATTTAACAATATCTAAATTTCTTCTTTCAATTTTATAATATTTTTTTTCTAATCGTGTTGTATCTATAAGATTATCTATAAGTTTTAGCATCCTATAACTATTTCTCTTTATGCTAGTCATATATTTATTCATGTTATCATTGCCAGTTATGTAACCTGATTCGTAAAATTGAAGTATGCTTAAAATCACATTTAATGGCGATCTTAAATCATGAGAAACACTTAAAAGGAGATTTTCTTGTAAATTCTTATAATTATTTACATCCATGTATTTATCTATTAGTTCTTCTTTTGTTAATTTAGAAAGTTCTAATCTATTTAATTCTTTATCCTCTTCTATAAAATCATTTATAATTTTTTTCGCTACACTCATTTACAGCTTCTCCTTATAATTAATATCATTTTCCATTTTTTTGAATTTTATACTTTTATATTATCACATACTATAAATACTAACAACCATTTTTTAACATTTTTTCTTCTACCTTAATACTCCAAATATCCTAAAATTATAAAAAATTATTCATATTTACACATATTATTTTATAATTTTATGTAATTTATTTGTAAAATATTCGATAATTTTATTATTTCGAGTAAAATTTTATATAACTATTGACCGCACTAATAATTTAATGATATATTTGTACTTGTAATACATACATATGTATTTCATATATGAACATTAATTATAAAAGGGGGATTTATAATTGAAGAATTTATCACTAATTAAAAGAATATTTACATTTTTAATCTTAGGAATAATACTCGGTTTAACATGTAGAAGTTTAAATATAATCTTCCCAATAAGAATATTAGCCACTTTTAGTTCTTTATTTGGAAACTTTTTATCATTTGTTATTCCGTTAATAATAATAGCCTTTATAGTTCCTGGAATAGCTTCACTTGGGAAAAATTCAGGAAAAGTACTTATAGGAACTACTATACTAGCTTACATATCAACTATTATTTCTGGTGTTATTGCTTATTTTGTAGGAATATCGTTTCTTCCTAAAATAATAAAAGCAGCTACATTAGTCTCAACTGAAACAATTAAGGTAGAACCATATTTTACTATTGATATACCACCTATGCTTAATATAATGTCAGCTTTAGTATTTGCATTTGTTTTTGGTATAGGACTTTCAAAAATAAATAATAGCTCATTATTAAGAGGATTTCATGAATTTAGTTCAATAGTTTCAATGATTATTTCTAAAATTCTTATTCCACTTGTTCCGCTTTATATTGCAGCTATATTTTCTAAGTTAAGTTTAAGTGGTGAAATATTTACTACTATAAAATCTTTCGCTACTATTTATTTAATATTGTTTATATTGCAATTTGTATATTTATTATGTCAATATTCTATAGCTGGTGTACTTAAAAAGGAGAATCCTTTTAAATTATTAAAAAATATGATTCCTGCATATCTTACAGCTGTAGGAACTCAGTCATCTGCTGCTACTATACCAGTTACATTAAGCTGTACTAAAGAAAATAATGTATCTGAAGAGGTCGCTGATTTAGTTGTTCCTCTATGCGCTACAATACATTTGGCAGGAGATACTATAACTTTAGTATTAACTTCAATTGGTGTAATGCTAATGAGAGGACAAACACCTACTTTAGTTACTATGATTCCATTTATATTAATGCTTGGAGTAACAATGGTAGCTGCACCGGGAGTTCCTGGTGGTGGAGTTATGGCCGCTCTTGGATTATTAGAATCTATGCTTGGATTTGGAAACATAGAAAAGCCTATAATGATTGCATTACATGCAGCTCAAGATAGCTTTGGCACTGCAACTAATATTACTGGTGATGGCGCCTTATCTTTAATAGTAGATTACTTTGTAAGCAAGAATAAAACTAAATAAATATAAATAAAAAGGATATATCATTAAGTGGTTAAAACTTAATGATATATCCTTTATTACATTCCGTCTTTATTTAATTTAGTTTTTATCATTTCATCTTTTATATACTTAAGTATAAATATTACATATACTAATGTGCCAACTATAAACATCGTATCTAAATTTATATTTGGAAAAATAGTTTGTAATATAATTTGAAATATAAATGGTAATGTACATGCATATAAACTTAATGAATATAATATGCTATATTTCATAAATACTCTCATAATTATCAATGCAAATGATGCAAAAGCGGTTGCAAATAAACAATTTATTAATATGTTGATAAATGTAAATAATATCGTATACAAAATTACAATAGCTACTACTATTTTTAGTACATATGATAATTCTTCAAATAAAATCTTATTATCTAATTTATTGTCACCTATTAAATCTTTATAATCTGCTTGCTGTTTATAAGCTCCTATTTCTAAATATATCCCATCTTTTAAAAATAATATGTTGTTATCATTCTGAATTGTTGTATCTCTTAAACCATCAATTTCGCTCAAGCTTTTATTTTCATCAATATATATTAAACTAGACGTTCCCTCTACCTTTAATGGTGAATTTTTCGTATGTAATATACCTTCTTCTATATTAAATTTATATTCATCATTTTGCAGTATTGTACTTAAATTATTTAATTCCTTGTCTATTCTATATCCAATAGTTATTCCTCTTATTCCGCCTAAAAGAGTGCTCATTAATAATACATATAATATAGCCTTCCATATTCCGTATTTAGGATATGTTACTAATGCTTTTAAATTATAAATACAATTAATAAATTTCTTAAAAAAATTATCTGTTTTATTCATCATTTCCTCCAATATCCTTTTTTAAATAAGAACGTCATTAATAAATATATTAACATATACTTCCTATTTTATAAAATATAAATGTTTATTATTAGTAATTTATGTTCATAATAAAAAAAGTATATTTTATTTTTAGATAAAAATAGGAGGTATGTTTTGAAAATCAATAAAAATATTCATATAAATAAATCCATTATATATATCTTATTATTTACACTAATTACATTAACTACACTATTTCAAGGTTATCAGTATAAAAAATTAGTTAATAATTTTAAGATAAATTTTGATGGTAACAAGTTTTCTCAGGCTAATAATATTTTATTAACCCAAGAAAATTTAAATCCTTTTAAAAACTTAATGCTAAAGAGAGATTTAAAAAAATATTTTTCAGATAATATAACTACATTGAAGCAATATTTAGAAACCTCTAAATTAAATGAAGAAGAAATTTTAATAAAAGTTAATGAAATAAATAGATATGGTTTTAATTCAAGCGAAGTGATAGAATTAGTTAATTCTGTCTCTAGTCTTCAAGATTCAATAAACAACTATTCTAATGGAATAGAACATTTTAATAACAAAGAATATTATGAAGCTATAACTAACTTTTCAAATTTATCTCCCTTAGATTTAAATTACAATGAATCATTAATTTACTTAAGGAAAGCCAAGAATCAAATTAAAGAAGAGCTATTCGCTAAATGTGATGAATTATGTTCTAACGATTATTATAGTCAGGCATTAAATCAAATATCTAATATTCCTTCTGTTCTAAATGATGACGAAGATATAAAAACAAAAATTGCTGAAATTAAATCTAGTAAACAACAATATTTAGATAAAACTGCTGATTCAAAAACAGTATCAGATTATTATATAAATAATATTTCTTCACAAAACATAAATACATTAAATTTAGTTAGTAATACCCCTTATTTAATTTTTATAGATATAAACAATCAAAAAACTTATATTTATAAAGGTAAATCAAATAAATGGGATTTAGATAAAACATTTTCTTGTTCTACTGGAATAGATTCCGAGCCAACTCCTTGTGGTGCTTTTTCTATTAAAGAAAAAGGTGAATGGTTCTTCTCAGATAAGTTTAAACAAGGTGGAAAGTATTGGACTCAAATTGATGGTGATATATTATTTCACTCAGTTCCATATGCTCAGGATAAAACTACAGTAGTAGATACTACTTTAAACAAAAAATCATCACATGGATGTATAAGATTAGCATTAAGCGATGCTAAATGGATATATGATAACATCCCAAGAGATACAAAAATCATAATTAAATAGCTAATTATCCCCCCAATAAATATAGAAAAGTAAGTGTCTTAATTATAATTACCCATACATTTAAGACACTTACTTGTTTTTTATCTAAATTCTTTATTCAAAATCTGTTTATATGTTCAAAAGACAATTATATTATAATGTAGTTTTTTATCTTTTGAAATTTTATCTATATTTGCTTACACCTGTACAATACAGAAATCAACTTTTAGTTACTTATCCATGTCCTTGAAATAGAAACTACTTTATAAACTCAATACGCTTATGACAATTTCTATATTAAAATTTCTTTCTCTAAATAGAATGAATATAGATATTTTTTATCAACTTTCTTTCCTGTCATTTTAAATATTGCTTCACTATAATATAATAATTGACTTTTATATTTTTCTTTAAATTCTTTTTCATTTTCTACATAATCTGTTTTGTAATCCAACAAAATTATTTCATCATCACATTTAAAGAAACAATCTATTATACCTTGTAATCTTATTTTTTCATTAGCGTACTTTTGTGGTAAAGATTCGTCTAATTCCAAACTACTTATTTCAGTATAGAATGGAACTTCTCTATAAACTTTGCCACCCTTATTATATACATCAAGGATTTTCTTACCTAAATTGCTTTTAAAGAAACTTAATATCTTATATGGATTAATTGAGCTATATTCTTCCTGTAATATAAACTCCTCATCATATAAGTTGTTTAGCTGTCCCTTTATTTCTTCTAATGTTCCAACTTTACTAAAATCTATTTTTTTCATTGCAAAATGGATAGCTGTTCCTCTTTCTGCTGCTGATATTCCTTTTTCTTCTTGAAGAAATTTAGGAGTTATTATATCTTTATTTTTATTATCCTCTTCTTCTAAATCAAATATCTCAAGGGTATCAATATTATCGTCCATATTTCTTCTTTTTAAATCAGACACAGATATATTACTAGTAAGCTTAGTTGATTCTTTAAATTCATACTCATAACCTAATCTTCTATAAACTTCACTTTTAACCTTTTTATTTACATCTTTATCTAAAATTGAAATTTTAATATCCTCTTCCTCTTGATTTTCATCTAGTTCATCATACATATCTAATTCATGTTTGTTCCATATGTTGATTCTCCATCTTGATAAGTCATCTTTACACATTTCACTAGAAAATCCTAATTTCTTTCTAAGGATTTCACCATCTTTATGCTTGCATAAAGCCATACCAATCCAATCTAAATACGATTTACCTTTTGATATCTCATAAGGTAATACAACATCCTTATCTAAAACTGCTGAGTTAATCCACTTTTCAATAGATTTTTCTGCATTTCTTACTGCTCCTGTTATAATTAATTTTTCCTTAGCTCTAGTAAATGCAACATATAGTACTCTCATTTCTTCAGATAATGTTTCTAATTTCATTCTTTTTTTAATTGCTTCTTTAGGTAAAGTTGTAATACTAGTTCTATTTTCTAAATTAATATATTCAGGACCTAATCCTAATTCTTCATGATAAAGTATCTTATTATTTAAATCCATTAAGTTAAAATTCTTACCACATCCAGCTAAAAATACAACTGGGAATTCTAACCCCTTACTTTTATGAATACTCATAATTCTAACAACATCTTCATTTTCACCTAAAATCTTGGCACTTCCCATATCACCTGATGATTTAGTTAATTTATTTATGAAATTAATAAAATTAAATAGTCCTTTAAAACTAGTATCTGAAAACTGTCTTGCTCTTTGAAATAGTATCTTTAAATTTGCTTGTCTTAGAACTCCATTTGGCATTGCACCTACATACCCATAATAAGCTGTATCCATGTATAAATACCAAATAAATTCATCTATAGGCATATATATTGATTTTTTTCTCCATTTATCAATGCTAGTTAATATATATTCACATTTTTCTTGAAGTTCTTTTGAAATTAATTTTTCCTCAGTAATCTTAATTATATTTTCATAAAAATACTTTTCTTTATCTATAAGTCTAATATCACTAAGTTCCTCTGCACTTAATCCTATAATAGGTGAAATCAATAATGAAAGCATAGGTACATCTTGCATAGGATTATCTATTACTTTTAATAATGACATAATGGTCCTTATTTCAATTGATTCAAAATACCCTGATCCTGTATCCGCATAGACAGGTATCCCTGCTAATCCTAATTCGTCTAATAGCACTTCTGACCAGTTTTTAGTTGCTCTTAATAGAATTACTATATCCTTATATTTTAAGTCTCTATATTCACCTGTATCTTTATCAAGCACTTTAAACTTACTTCCATCTTTTTTAGAAATCAATTCATTGATTCTCTTTACTATAATTCTTGCTTCTAAATTTACGTCACCGATTTCTTCTTCTTCCACCTGTAATTTAGAGTCATCATTTTCTTCTTTATTATCACTTCTATCTAAAATATGAACCTCAATTGGACCACCAATTATATCATCATCATTTTTCTTTTCAGGATAACTTGCACCTAAATTTAAAGCTTCAACATCAGTATATTCTAATTCACCTACAGTCTTAGACATAACTGATTTAAATATATAATTAACACCATTTATAACTTCTTCTCTGCTTCTAAAATTCTTATAAAGTTGAATTTTTCTATTAATGCCTTTATCCAATGAATAGCTATTATATTTATCAATAAATAGTTCTGGTTTTGCTTGCCTAAATTTATATATACTTTGTTTTACATCACCAACCATAAATACATTAGGATTATAAGAATTTTTTCTTGATACTAATTCTATTATTGCTTCTTGAACATTATTAGAATCTTGGTATTCATCTACAAGTACCTCTTCAAAATAATCTTTAAACTTTTGTGCTATTGTTGATGGTACTATTTGATTTTCCTCATTCTCCTCAATTAAAATCTTTAAACATAAATGTTCCAAATCATTAAAATCTAATATATTCTTTTCTTTCTTCTTAGCATTAAATCTATCTATAAATTCTGAAGTAAGCTCTGTTAATTGATTTATATATGGATAAGATTTTATTATATTATCAAGCATTTTATCTGGAGATGCTATAAAAGTTCCCTCAATTAATGCTGATATTTTCTTTTTAACTTGATCTCTAATTTGCTTAACTAGATTTTGTATATTTTCATCACTTACAGTATTCTTCTTGATAGTCTTTAATCTATTAAAAGTTATTAAACTTAATGAATTATATAAGTCATTTAAACTAGATTCAACATTATTATAAGCATTAACTATTAAATCTAACTCACTGCTAAATCCCTCAAAATAAGGTTCCAATCCATCAGTTTCATTTATTAATTCAATTGCCTTTTGCATCATTTTTATATATCCATCTAGTTCTATTTTTATACTTTCTTTTAATACACTTACCCACTTACTTTCATCTAACTCTTGTAATGTTTTTATATCAAAATCCTCTGAAGCATCCTTTAGCCATTTTTTAGGCCATGGTCCTGCCATTGTAAAATTATATAAGCTTAAAACTAATTCTTTTAACGCATTATCACTTTTATAACTACTAAATGCCTCAATAAATTTTATAAATTCCTGATTTTCTTCATCATATTTGTCATCAAATAATTCATCTATTATTTCCATCTTTAAAAGTATACCTTCTGTTTGATCACATATTCTAAAAGATGGATCTAAGTCTATCTTATGAAAATTATTTTTTATTACACCTAAACAAAAAGAATGAATAGTCATAATGTTAGACCTATTTAATAAAGTCAATTGCTTTTGAAGGTTTTTAGAAGTTGGAGTTTCATCTAATTTTTTTGATATGGCATTAGCTATTCTTTCTCTCATCTCAGCAGCTGCTGCACTTGTAAATGTAACAACTAAAAGTTTATCAATATCTATAGGATTTTCTTCATTTGTAATTATTTTTATAATTCTTTCTACCAATACGGCTGTTTTTCCAGAACCTGCTGCTGCTGCAACTAATAGATTACAATCTCTTGTTGTAATAGCACTTAGCTGTTCCTCAGTCCATTTTGTTCCACTCATAAATTAATATCTCCTATCTAAATAGCTAATTTTCTTTTTTATCATCACTTAATTCATCCCTTATGTTATTCCAAATTTCATCCTTAGATTTTTTCATTATAATTTTATATTTATTATCTTCTATGCTACTATCGAATTGGCATATAGATGAGAAATCACAAAATTCACAATGACTACCATCAGAATCCTTTGTTGGCTGAATCTTTATGTCTCCACATAACATATCTTCACATAAATCAATCATTTTCTTATTTACATACTCTCTAAGTAAATTAAATTGTTCTTCAGTCACTACTTCGCTACCAGCTTTAAAATCGCCATCTTTCTTCAATGCAGCTGGAATAACTAATGAATACCCATCTGTTTCAATACCTCTATCCATAGCTTTAACCACTTTAGCATCTTTTAATATTAATCCATTCATCTTTAAATTACTTAAAACTTCTTTTTCTAATTCTTCAGTAGTTATGTCGCCTTTAGTTTTTATTATAGGGTCATCAACTCTGAAATATAGTACTGCTCCAGGTAAGGCTTGTTTTTTTAATATATACTCAGAGTTTTTTAGTAATGCATCTAAATAAACCAACAATTGCATTTGAAGCCCATAATAAAATTGATTTAAATCAAAATGTTTATTTCCTGTTTTATAATCTACAATTCTGAGATACGTACTTCCTTCTAAATCTAAAGTATCTATTCTATCAATTCTTCCATTTAAATATACCTTTTCGTTAGATGGCAACTCTAGCACAATAGCTTCTCCGTCATTATAACTTCCAAAAGAAAATTCATTATTAAATACCTCAAATTCCCCTCTTCTCATTTGTTCTGATATAACAGATACTGATTTAGATATAACTCTCTTAAATCTCTTTGAAAAGTACTTATATTTATTAGTGCTATTTAATATAGATCCGCTATCTTCTTTTAACTTAGTATCAATTAATTCAGACACTATATTTTTGCACTTTATCATATCAAGATCTGACCACGCAATCTTTTCTTTCTTTACTTTATTAGTAAATGAATCTAAAATATCATGTACAAATGATCCTAAATCAGGTGGAGTAAATTCATATACCTTACGATTTTTAGCCTTCAATCCATATTGAATGAAATATGAAAATGGACATTCTGCATACTTCTCCAATCTAGACACACTAAAGGATAACTTTCCTAAATCATTTTTATAAAGGGAAAGTAATTTATTTCTAGACACCTTTTCTCCTGTGTTAGAATATCTAAGCCCTTTAAATGTATTTTCTATTTTCCATTTAAAATCTTCATTTTCTTTAAACCAATTATATACTTCTCCCCAATACTCCTCATCTATCTCTTCATCCTCTAGCTCTCTTCTTAATGCAAATATTAATTCATTAAAAGTTGGTATTGGAGAAATAACTTTATTAAAATGATCATTTCTTTTGCTTAAATCATATAAAGAACTTTCCTCAACTAAATTAGGCAATATTTTCTTTATTCTGGATATTATTATAGATGGTCTTAAAGATTTACCTTCAAAGTCTGCCATAGGATATGATAGCATTAAATATTCACTGGCGATTGTTAATGCCGTATACACTACAAACTGCTCCTCAAAAGCTTTGCTTCTACCATCAGCTGCTAATACTACTCCAAACTCTTTAAGTTCAATTCTATCTCTATCTGATAGAATTCCCTCGTCTTTATGTGCAGCTGGCAATATCCCATCATTAATTCCAACTATATATAATGCCTTTACTTCTCTACCTTTTATTCTAGCTATATCTCCAACATTAACTTGGTCTAAAGCTACTGGTATAACACCTATTTCTTCATTTTCAAAACCAGAATTTAATATTTTAAAAAATTCAAAAGTATCTACTACATCAGATCCCATAACTTCTACAGCTTGATCTAATATATCTATTACTATAGATTCAACTTGTTTATATTCCTTCACCTTATCTTCTAGCTTTAATTCTTCAAATTTAATAATCCACTCATCTATTCTTTCAAAAGCTTTAACACTTAATAAAAACTCATATAGAGCTTTACATATATCTCTAACATTATGTTTACCTTCTATTAATTTATGGAATGATATAAGAGAATTTCTCACCTC
Organism: Clostridium aquiflavi; assembly: GCF_031344075.1. Taxonomy (NCBI): domain Bacteria; kingdom Bacillati; phylum Bacillota; class Clostridia; order Eubacteriales; family Clostridiaceae; genus Clostridium; species Clostridium aquiflavi. The sequence continues at coordinate 2,215 of NZ_JAVJAN010000006.1, read as the reverse complement.
TTCCATCACATTGAATATAGTGAGTTCTTCTTCAGTAGCACCATTTTCTATGCTTATATTTTTAAGTTTTTTAATCTCTTCTTCATTCCATTTATAACTCTTTATTCCATGTTCTAATACAAAGTTTTCTAATCTATCAATATCATAAGTATTAAAGCCTGTTAATCCGCTCTTTAAGTATTTAAATACACTTTCGTATGACCAATTTTTTAATAAAACTTCAAATGCAGAAGTTATTAAAATAATTAATGGGTTATTTAATAATTTTATTTTTTGATCCATAAAAAATGGTATTTCATAATCATTAAAAATAACAGAAATTATCTTGTTATAGTCCTCTATATTTCTGCACACCACAGATATATCTCTAAATCTATAATTTCTATCCCTTACTAATCTAATTATATCCTGAGCTACTTTTTCAATTTCATCATAGGTGTTATTTGCTTTGTATAATCTTACATCCTTATTTTTTCCCTTATAAGATTTAAATGGATATGTTATACAATACTTTTCTATATGAGCTAACTCTTCACTATTTTTAAATCTATATGGTAATTTAGAATTTAAATTAATAGGATTTAAATAACCTATATTATTTTCCTCCATTAACTTTAACAACCTATTTTCTGTATTTTCAATACTACTAAATACATTAGTTATATCTTCAACATCACTATTTTCTACTTTATCCATACAAAAAGTTATGTTAACCACTGATGTCTTAGAAAGTATCCTTATAATCTCTAATTGTTGAGGAGTAAATGTTGTAAATTCATCTATCCAAATTTCGCTATTTGCATAAATGTTATTATCTAACAACTTTTTAGCTAATAAAGTAAGCTCATCATCAGTATCTATATAAGAGCTGTGCATTTTTACATTAAACTCCTCGTATATTAAAGATAATTCTCTTATCTTTTCAACTAATTCATTATCATCTATTTTATCTGTTAAATCTCTTAAAGCATCTATATCTATATTATATTTTTTAAATTCAGTAATTAATTCAGATATTATATTATTAAAGCCTTGTTCTCTAGACATTTTTTTAAAATAGCTTAAATCATCTATCTTTTCATTTAATACTTTGTTAATTAACATATGCTTACCAGTGTCTTTTATAATTTGTTTTACTCTTCCACCACATTCTTCAAATACCTTTTGACACATAGTTCTAAAGCTCAATACATGAGTATTTAAAAATGCTCTTTCACCTATATTATTTAAAACCTTATTTTCAGTAGTAAAAGTATACTGTTCTGGAACTAATAATATTATTTTCTTTTCTTTATCTAAATCTATTAACTTTTTTATCTGATTTATACAAAATGAACTCTTTCCACTACCTGCTCTTCCATAAATAAACCTTATACTCATAATTACTCCTATATTTTTATTTAATAATTTATAAAGCCCTCTGTTTTTTTAGAATGCCCATAATTATTATGTCTGTATACTTTCCATCTATATAATATATAGCTTTTCTTATTTTCTCTTCAATAAACCCACACTTCTTATAACATTTTATAGCTCTTATATTTTCTGCCGCAACCTCTAATTGTATTCTTTTTGCATTTAAATCATCAAACAAATACTTAATTAATGTCTTTATAGAATCCTCACCATACCCTCTGTTCCAATATTTTTTTCCTATAGTAATACCTATTGAATAAACATTGTTGCAATAATCATTTGGTTTATAAGTCATAAATCCTACTAAAACATTCTTCTTATTAATTATACTTACTGCTTTTCTTTTACATATGCTAACATTACTTGAATCTTCATCAATATGAATTTTTTTATCAATATCTAACATCTCATCATTATATTTTTTTACCTCATAATCGTTAGATAAATCAGATAATCGTTTAATATCGCTAGCTTGCATTAATCTCAAATAAACTTTTTCCCCTTTAAGCATAGTTCACCTTCTTAAGAATTACTTATATTATTATTATACTATCTCTAATAAAAATGCTGCATCATATTTGTAAATATTACTATCTAAATTCAAAAAAATATTTATAATCTATTTCTAACTTAAAATTAGAAAGTTAATTAATCCTGCAAATTATATAAACTCTATAATTTTATACAACAAAAAAACACCTAGTAAAAATACTAGGTGTTTTGGCGGAGAATCCGGGATTTGAACCCGGGCGCCAGTTGCCCGACCTACGCCCTTAGCAGGGGCGCCTCTTCAGCCACT
>NZ_JAVJAN010000069.1:0-8250 GCF_031344075.1 Clostridium aquiflavi | reverse complement strand
TGTAAATGGACTTTTAGAACCCTTAATGAGTATTGTTACATTTACTGCTTGTCCTAATTTTATATTGGGAACAAGCTAAAATGGAACTATACTCATTTTAGTGTTCTTAAGTGAGAGTCGAAATTTTATATTTCGCTCCTCGAACTTACTCAGCGAAGTCGAGTTTCCTTTTTACATTCCGCCCACTTTGCTTATGCATATATCAACACTCTGCTAAAACATAGCCTAATTATTAAACCTAAAAGAACTAAATCTGATAGATTAATTTAATCATTCAGATTTAGTTCTTTTATATTGTTACCATTTAATAATTATAATTTATTTATTAACTCTTTAATATTTTCTATATATAATCTTTTTACACTTAAAAGTTCTGTTAAAGATTTATTAAAACATGTTACTTTTACACCTTTAGCTTCTATCATACACTTCCATGAATCCTTATTTTCTCCAAATATATCTTTAGTAATATGCTTACCAGATACTGATAAAAATGGTACTATAGTTATTTCTTTTATTTGTCTTATTATAATTTTATCTAAAATTTCATTTATAGAAATTTTTCCTTCTAAAGTTCCTATAAGTACATTTTCATAATTCATATTTAATAATTCTTTTTGAAACATGCTATATACAATATCAGATTTATTTGTTGTACCATGACCTATTAATAATAAATTTTTATCTTTAGGTAATTCATTTTTTATACCGTCTACTATATTACTAAATACCATTCCTTTAGATTTATTATCTAATTGTAAAATAGGATTTCCTAATATAATTTTATTAAACTCATGACTATATTTAGAAACAAATTCTTTTATTTTCTCATACTCATTTCCATGAAGTACATTTAAAGGCATTATTATAATATCCGTACAATCCTTTAATTTTGCACCTCTTAAAGCTTCCTCAAAATGTAATATATAAATACCAAAATCATTTGATAATTTTCTTAGTATTATTTTAGATGTAAAACACTTAAAAACTAAATATTCACTTCCATAAACTTCTCTTATCTCATTTTCTATTGGATCTATACATTTTTTTATAGCTTCGGTATTTGATGTACCAAAACTAACTAATATAATAGCTTTATTATTTTTCATTTACAGAAAACCTCTTAAATGCATCTAAGAACTCATCAATATGTTCTTCTGTATGCTTTACACTTAAAAACATAGCTTCAAATTGTGATGGTGCAATATTAAAGCCTTCATTTAACATGTGTTTAAAATATCTTTTAAATCTTTCGTTATTACAAGTTTTCACATCTTCATATGTATTTACTTTTTCTAATTCTGTAAAGAATAATGTTAACATTCCACCAACCCTATTTATTGTTAATGGTACATCATTTTCTTTTGCTATTTCTATAAGACCTTCTTGAAGTTTTTTACCCATTTTTTCAACATGATCATATAATTCCATATTATTTTTCAGCTTAGTTAATGTAGCAAGTCCTGCTGCCATTACAATAGGATTTCCTGACATTGTTCCTGCTTGGTAAACTCCTCCACATGGAGATAACTTTTCCATTATTTCTTTCTTACCAGCATATGCTCCACATGGAAGACCGCCACCCATTATTTTGGCATATGTAATTAAATCAGGCTTAACATCAAATAATGTTTGTGCTCCCTTAAATGCCACTCTGAATCCTGTCATTACTTCATCAAATATAAGCAATGCACCATATTCATCACATAAAGATCTTAATTCCTTAATAAAATCTTCGTTGGCCTTTATAACACCCATATTTCCTGCAACTGGCTCTATGATAACAGCAGCAATTTCATTTCCTTGCTTTTTAAAAAGTTCTTTTATTTGAGTTTTATCATTATATAGTCCTATTAATGTGTTTTCTACACTTTCCTTTGGTACTCCAAGAGATCCTGGAATTCCTTCTGTAAGTACTCCTGAACCTGCTTCTATTAAAAATCCATCAAAATGTCCATGATAACATCCTGCAAATTTAACTATCTTACTCTTTCCAGTATATCCTCTTGCAAGCTTTACAGCACTCATAGTAGCTTCTGTACCTGAATTAACCATTCTTATCATGTCTACATTATCTAAATTTTCACACATAAATTTACTTAGTTCTAATTCTAACTTAGTTGGTGCTCCAAAAGCTAAAGCATTTTCACATGTTTCTTTAATAGCACTTACTACATCTTCATCACAATGTCCTAAAAGTAGTGGCCCCCATGCTAAAACAAAATCTATATATTCTTTTCCGTCTTCATCTTTAATAATTACGTCTTTTCCTGACTTTATAACTGGAGGATTCATTCCCATCTCTTTAAAACATCTAACAGGACTATTTACTCCACCTGGCATATATTTCTTTGATTCTTCGAATATCTCTAAACTATTCATTATATTCACTCCCTGTACATATCATTAAAATACTTGTAATAAAACTTAATTTTACTCAATATATTCAATAAAAAGTGGATAATTGAGAGTTTCAGTTAAAACTCCTAAAGACTTTCTAAAAAATATATTTTAAAATTCTACTAGGAATTTTCTCCTTAACTCTACACTTTCCACTATCAATTCTCAACTAAAATTTATCTATTTAAAATTTGTGCCGCTTCTAATGCATGATAAGTTATTATTATATCTGCTCCAGCTCTCTTTATTGAAGTTAAAATTTCCATTATTATTCTTTCTTCATCTATAAGTCCTTGTTTGCCTGCTGCTTTAACCATTGCATATTCACCACTTACATTATAAGCTGCAAGAGGCATCTTAAAGTTTTCTTTGCATTCTCTAATTACGTCTAAATAAGGTAATGCTGGCTTAACCATTATAATGTCGCAGCCTTCTTCTATGTCTTTTTCTGTTTCTCTTAATGCTTCTAATCTATTGGCTGGATCCATTTGATAAGTTTTTCTATCCCCAAATTCTGGTGCTGATCCTGCTGCCTCCCTAAATGGTCCATAAAATGCTGAACAATATTTTGCAGAATAACTCATTATACTTACGTTTTTAAATCCATTGTCATCTAATGCTTTTCTCATAAATCCAATTCTACCGTCCATCATATCTGAAGGTGCTACCATATCAGCTCCTGCCTTTGAATGAGATACTGCAATTTTTCCTAAGTATTCAAGTGTCTCATCATTATCTACATCGGATTCATGAATTATTCCACAATGTCCATGAGATGTGTATTCACACATGCAAACATCTGTTATAACAAGTAGTTCTTTATTTAACTCCTTAATCTTTCTTACAGCTTGTTGAACAATTCCGTTATCATTATATGCTTCACTTCCACAAGCATCTTTATGCTCTGGAATACCAAATAAAAGCACTCCTGCAATGTTAGCTTTTTCAACTTCTGCAATTACTTCATGTAATCTATCTATTGAATAATGATAATTATCTGGTAAAGAAGAAATTTCTTTCTTTATATTTTCTCCTTCTACAACAAATATAGGATATATAAAATCCTTAGTATGTAGTGTAGTTTCTCTTATCATATCTCTAATAGCTGATGTTGCTCTTAATCTTCTACCTCTTTTTATCATAATTACGCCTCCATATCTTTTACAAATGACTCAATTTCTTTTAAAAATCCATCTTGTGAATGCTCCTTACAAATATAAGCCTTTATTCCTAACTCTTCAAGTGGTTTATTAGTTCTAGTGCCTATTGCTATAACTTGTTTTTCTTTAATAGCATCTAAGCCAACCATATCTATCATGTTATATACAGTTGATGGGCTTGTAAAAAATACTATATCAACTTCATCAAATGCTCTTTTATTTCTTACTCTTCCTTTTACTGTATCATAAATAAATACTCTATCTACATTAGCACCTACATTAGATAATTCATCTGCTATATCTGACTTTGCTAATGATGAACATGGAATAAGTACTTTTTCATTTTCTTTAACATGTGGTTTTAACACTTTTATTAATCCAGCACCTATAAATTCTCTAGCTTTCACAAAACATATTATACCTCTTCTTTCAAGAGCTTGCCATGTTGCTTTACCTATAGCTGATACTTTAGCTTGTAATTTTCTTATATCATATTTCTTTTCTATTAAATAGTCAAAGAATATATCAACTGAATTCACAGAAGTAAATACTATATGATCATAATTTTCTAAATCATCCATATAGATATCTAAATTACTAGCTGTACTTTCTATTTCTATAGCACTTAAAGCCGTAACTTCAGCACCCATATCTCTTAACTTTTGCTTTAAAGTAGCTGCTTGTTTTTGAGATCTAGTTACACAAATATTTTTGCCAAACAAAGGTTTATGTTCATACCAAGCTAAGTCTTCATTTAAATTAACCACTTCACCAATAACAATTATACATGGTGATTGTAATTTAGCTTCCTCTACTTTTTCACATATATTCTCTAGAGTTCCAACTACCTTCTTTTGCTTACTTGAAGTTCCTCTCATAACAACTCCACAAGGTGTAGAAATATCTTTTCCATTTAATACAAGTTCATGTACTATGTTTTCTAAATTGCTTAATCCCATCATAAATACTAAAGTTCCTTCTTCCATAGCTAATGCTTTGAAATTAGACTTAATATGTTTTGCTGACATTCCAGTTACAACATGAAAACTTTGAGCTATTCCTCTATGAGTTATTGGGATTCCTGCATAATTTAATACTGCTATTGGAGAAGTTACTCCTGGTATTACTTCAAACGGAATATTTTCTTCCTTAAGAGCTAATACTTCTTCTCCTCCTCTTCCAAAAACATAGGGGTCTCCACCTTTAACTCTTCCAACTATATGACCTTTTTTTGCTAATTTTACTAGCATTTCATTTATTTCTTCTTGTGTTTTATAATGTGCTCCTGGTTCTTTTCCACAATAATAAATTTCACAAGAATCGCTTAAATAATTTAAAATATTATTTGAAACTAATCTATCATATAAAACTGCTGTACATTCTTTTAATTTGTTCACAGCCTTTATAGTTAATAACTCTTCATCTCCTGGTCCTGTACCTATAATATATACTTTATTCATAATCTATTTTTAATAAGATGTTATGCCTACTACATAAACCTCTTATTAATTCTAAGCCACCTTTCAGTAAATTTTCAATATGCACCTTAAATGAATATCAATGTTTTAGTATAAAAGCTATCTATAGTTAGAGTTTGTTTTTTATAATTTTTGAAATCAAACTTCCTCTATGATTATCATTATATTAAAACATCAATATCATACTTAAATAACATTATTCTAATATTTTTTGTGCTAATTTCTTTCCTAATTCAATATTATTAGTTTTGCATCCTAAAATATCTTTTTTAACTATTTTTCCACCTATATCATATATTCCAATCATGTATAAATCATCACCTTGAATTTCTGAATAAGCTCCAATAAGGCTATGACAATCACCTTGTAATTCTTTCATAAAACTTCTTTCAGCTTCCACAGTTAAAGTTGCTTCTGCATCTATTAAAGCTTCAAAATATTTATTAGCATCCCCATCTTTTAAGCACTCAATTCCAAGTGCCCCTTGAGAAACTGCTGGCAAAAATTCCTTTGGGTCAAAATAATCTGTTATTAAATTTTCATCACCAAGTCTTTTAAGACCTGCTGCTGCTAGCACGATTCCATCTAAGTTTTGTTCTTCCATTTTCTTTAATCTAGTTTGAACATTACCTCTTATAGGTACTATCTCTAAATCATTTCTTAGCAGTTTTAGTTGTGCTGCTCTTCTTATACTACTTGTTCCAACTTTAGCACCTTGTTTAAGATCTTTAAATGAGATATCTCCATTTGAAATAAATGCATCTCTAATATCTTCTCTTCCTGTTATAGCTGTAATCTCAAATTCACTACTAACTTCAAAAGGAACATCTTTCATGCTATGAACTGCAGCATGAGCTTCCTTATTTAAAAGAGCAAGTTCGATATCCTTGACAAAAAGTCCTTTACCACCTATTTTATTTAATGATACATCTAGCTTTCTATCTCCCTCAGTTACTATAAGTAATTTTCTACCATTTATATTAAATTTTGATTTTAATTTATCCATAATTATTTCAGTTTGAACTTGAGCCAACTTACTTTTTCTAGTTGCTATTATTAATTCATTCATTATTCTTACTTCTCCTTTATCTATCGAAATTTTTAACTTAAAATATAATCTATATTAATTTATTTAATATTTCTTCTTCAAAGTAAAGTTTTAATACTAATTCCTCTTTATGATTGTCATAAAAAAACTTAAAATCATCGCAAGAAATAAAATCTATTATCTCTTTTTTATATTTTGAAAGATTTATAGCTTTATTTCTAATCTTAGTTGTTAAAGCTATAAAATCATCATAACTTTCTAATAGATCTTGTACTTTATTTGCAAGCATTACTGAACCTTTAGGATTTCCACCATTTGTATTTAATGCAAAAGTTATATTTTTAAGATTTCTTTGAACAGGTATAACACCCATGCCATTCTTAAAACTTGAAGAGTCTATATATATTTTATAATTCTTATCACAATATTTTTTTATATTATCGTTAATTTCTCTATCATCTATTGTTATCAGAACTAAATGTTTATTTTCTAAAAACTCATAATTAAACTGATTTTTTATTAAAATCAGTCTTTCTTTAAATTCTTCACATAAACTTATTACTTCTTCACAAAAATCTTTTGAAATGACTTCAACATAGCAGCCTATTTTTAAAAAATGTTTAATCTTTATAAATCCAGCTCTTCCTCCACCAATCACACCAATATTTATTTTATAAGAAAATAGTGAAACAAAGGAATAATCTATTTTTTCTCCATAAATATGCTCTTTATTATTCTTAAGCATTCCTCTTCACTTCCCTTTAAAGTTTCTTCTTTCATTACCTCTATAGCTCTATTTATGTAATAGTCAGATGTACTCTTTATCATTTTATTCGCTAAGTCAATATCATTTTTGTCTTTACATTTATTTTTAAATGTAGTCATTCTCTTATCATATATTTCTTTAGAAGTTACTTTTAACTCTTCTATTAATGGAGTGATACTTCTTAGTCTTTTCCATTCATAATACTCATTTAAGTATTTCTCTAAAATAAATTTATTTGAATCCATCTTATCAAAACGCATTTTTTTATTACCATCATTTATGTGACTTATATTATCTATGTTATAAACCTCAGCTCTATCTATATAATTAATCTCATCATCAACATCTCTTGGAACTGCTAAATCATAAATTAGTATTTTGTTTCCTACTTCATTTATATCCTGCTCTTTTATAACTATATGAGGTGCTGATGTACATGAAATTACGCAGTCCATATCATTTATGTATTTATTTTTTTCTTCAAAATCTATTACTTTTACTCTATCATCAGTAATTCCAGTCTTTATTTTCTTATTTCTAACTGCTAAATAGACTTCATTTATATTATGTGCAAGTAAATATTTCATAGTTAAACGTCCTACATCACCATATCCTAATACCATGAATTTTTTACATTCTTTATTAATAGATTCATTTACAACTATTGATGCTGATGATACTGGAATTTCAAATAATCTCGATTGACTTTTAAACTTTTTCCCACATGTTATAGCATATTGAAATAATCGTTGTAGTTCTAAATTAAGAGCTTTTATATTTAAAGACTTAAAATAAGAACTTTTTACTTGACCTAGAATTTGATCTTCCCCTAATATTTTTGAGTGAAAACCACAAGTCACTTCAAATAAATGCTTACATGCTCTTTTATCTTCTGATATAAAAACATGTTCTTTATAACTATAGTCCCAATTCAAAACTTCAAAAATCTTTTTTAATAGTTCTTCATTAATATAAGAAACATTAAAATAAATTTCTGTTCTATTACAAGTTGCAAGTATGATAACTTCATCCAAATATTGTAACAAACTATTTAGATACTCATCATGTTTGTTTGCTTTTATAGTTAATTTTTCCCTAATTTCTATTGGTGTATTCTTTTTTATTCCTAATACTGCTATCATTATTTTTCCACCTTGTATAATTATTTAAATATTTATATGTTCTAATTTAATATACTTATTTTATATTAAAACATATAATAAAAAAAGCAAAATTCTAATTTATAATAATTATTTTTTAATATAAATTACATTTTATTACTTTATTTGTATTAAATGTTGTTATAATAGTCTTTCTTAGAACAAAATCGCTAAGGCGACTTTGGAGCCGTCGATTTTTTTAGCCATGCGCCCTTTCCAAACGCAGTGCAGGAATAAT
>NZ_JAVJAN010000068.1:0-8566 GCF_031344075.1 Clostridium aquiflavi | reverse complement strand
CTTATGCTCAATAAGTTTAAACCTAATCTCCATCCTATTTAAGAAATCATAAACTTCTTTTGACTTTTTTAACATTTTCGTATGCCCCCATTCATCTCAACAAATGAAATTTATTATTGTTTCATTTTCTATTCAAACCCAAGCTTTTCTGTATTTTTAAATAATTATAGCATATTTTGTAAAGAATGCATTGTTCAATTTTTAAAGAACATTTTTTTAATTTACTTCGTCAAATCTACAAATTGCGTAGAAAAAACACCTAAGATAATTAAATCCTAAGCGCTTTTAAAAATATTAATTACTTTTCTTTTTCCTAATATAATCTTAAATTATTTATTAAAACCGATGTTCAAAATTAAAAGAAGTTACCTTTTTATAAACATATGAATATAAGAAGATAAGAAGTTGTCTTCTTAAAAAATATTTCAATTCATTAATCTATATCGTAACATTAGCAATTACATTTTTAGTAACTATTTTTATAACATTATTAAGAGTAAAAATAAAAATACCCTTATAGCTACAAAATCAAAATTATAGCTATAAGGATATTTTCTTGTACATCCTATGTTAAGGTTAAACCATAGTAAAATAGCCATTCTCTAAAATAAATATTATTTACTTTATTTCATTATTTATAAATTTAAAATCACAATATTTTTCGTTGTACCCTAATGTTTGTGTTCTCTCAAAACTTATCTTTTTTATATGACTATAGCATTCAATATCACCTTTGCAAAAAATTTGACACATTTCAGGACAATTCATCTCTATGCAAGTATCATTCCATATACATTTTTTCATAATAAACACCATTGAATTATTATCGTTTTGTACAATTGTACTTTCCCAATTATCACTTTTTAATGACTCACTAAAATTCATACGGAAAATTTCAAAAAAATGCTCGTTTTTTTCCATCTTTTGAAGATTCAATATAACTTTCTGTAAATCTAGCAAAAATCCCTTCTCTACAATTTGCAAAGCTAATCTCTTATATTGAAGAATATCTTGCAGAACTTTGTAAAGTGCTATTCTAGGAAGAATACTATTCTTTAGAGTTTCTAACTGTTCTTTACTTTTTCCTGTACTACTTAGTTTTATAAGTCTTTTAAGTTTCTCTTGCTGATGTTTGTATATTTTTTCTCCTTGTTCTTGTCCAAATTCATTAATTAAAAAACATTTCACATTTTTCACCCTCTAAATTGATTCGCGTTAATATTTTATATAATTACAATTATTAATCAATTATATAATATTTAGGATATACCAAATTATTTAATTCTCAGTTAACTTATACACTTTCTCAAAATTACATACAAAAAATACCTTAAATTCATCTTTGAATAATACAACTTTTTAATATGTTACTTATTTTTATTAATTTATAACGAAAGAATATTGCTAAATAAATAATTAATACCCTAACTGTTTTCCTACAATAATTACTTTTATCCTGTCTTTAATAAACTGTCCTCTAATTATTGTAAAATCATTACATATTCTATTAGGACTTTTACAATCTACACAATACCCTAAAGTAGTACATGGAGTATTTTTCCCTAATCTTTTTGCATCAATTGGAGCAGCGTAACTTCTAACTCTTTTTTCTGCTTCTTCTATATTTTTAACAATCTTATTTATACCAGTTACTAAAATAACCTGTTTAGGTCCATAAATCATTGGTGCAACTCTACTTCCATTCCCATCAATATTATAAAGTTCTCCATCTTCAGTTAATGCATTTGTACTACACATAAAAGTATCAGAAGAAAAGTTTTGTATATAGATTTGTTTTTTCTCTTCACTTGTAATGCCTTCTCTGTACTTATCTAAAAAAGTGTAATTTCCTTTACGCAGAAAATCTATAGTACCTGTTTCAAAGAGTGACATCGAATCACCTACACCAACTACAGAATTTTCATCTATAAGTTCTTTTAAAAGTCCTTTTAATTCAACATCATCCTTAACGAAAAAACCTGCAATATTGCGTTTTCTTAAATTATTTATAGTCCTCTGGATTTGTTGTTCTAAATACCACAAAACATTATTATCCATTCAAATGTATATCCTTTCCGCAAATATAGTTCAAATTTTATTTTTAGATACTAATTATCATACTTCATAATATCTAATTTATGAATCAATTATAGCATATTCTGTAAATATCCGATTATTCAAATTTTAAAGAACATTTTTGTCCATCATTTTTACAAATTACATATAAAAAACACCTAAGCTAATTAAATCCCAAGTGTTTCTAAAAATATTAATCACTTTCTTTTTTCCTAAGATAATCTTAAATTCTTTATCAAAATTGGTATTCAAAATTAAAAGAAGTTATCTTTTTATCAACATATGAATATAAGAAGATAAGAAGTTGTCTTCTCTAAAAATATTTCAATTCATTAATATTTCTTGTAACATTACTAGTTACATTCTTAGGAACTATTTTTATAACATTATTAAGCGTTAAAAATAGAAACATCCTTCTAGCTACAAAATCAACGTTATAGCTATAAGGATATTTTATTGTACATCTCATGTTAAGGTTAAATCATGGTAAAATAGAATGTTTAGTATTATTAATTAACTTATTGTTGTCTTGGTATGACCTTCATCACAATGATAAGTCCCCATTAATCACCCTAAATAATAAGCCACTCTTATCATTCTCATAATTCTACTTGATTTAGAAATATCTTTGTTTGTTATCTTCTTTTACAATTCTTTTAATATCTGTGATATTTATTTTAGCCTATGTTAATGAATAGTGTTGATAATATAGTATATAATAATGGAACCCCTTTTTAAGAGTTCTATTATTTCATAATTTAAGAATGAAACAAAGTAAACTAACTCAATAGTTGTAATTTGATGAGCTTCGCATTATGACATTTTGTTTGTGATAATATTACAAGTTATATTTTTGTTGATTTTTATACTTTTTATCATATTTCCAAACCCAAAAAACTGACAACAACAATACTATAATAGCTGGTATAAATGTTAATAATCCTATCCACCCAAATGCTCCACCACATACGACAATACCTAAAAAAATAAATAATAAATAAAATGTAAAAACAAGGATAGGAAAAACAAATTTATTAAGTCCTGTAATTTTAAAGTAATAAAACAAATAAACGGCAACAAAGTAAATCAAAATAGCAGGTGCAATTACGCTTAATGCTTGCAGTACCTGCCAATTTGTGGGACCTACTGCCTTACTTTCATAGCCACCAATATTATTTAAAGCTGGCAAAAACACTTTTAAAATATAAACATATAACATTATGTTAATTAATATAAATCCTCCAAAACCAAATAATTTTCTTTTCATCATTTCACCTTTCTTATCACTAATTCTATTTTAATATTGCATTATAATAATATGAAAATATTCTTTTACCTTGTTATAAATGTATGACAGTATGAAGAATAATTGTTCTGCATATTAACAATAGATTGAGAACAAAAAAATATTACAAATTCAATTCATATTTTAAATAATTAAATATCATTTTATAAATTTTTATTATATTCATAAACAATCTGCTCATTTATATCTTTAGTTATAATCGATATACTTTTAGGATAATTATTTATTCCATTTTGCTAGTTCTTCTAAAGAATATTTTTTATTACATTTTGTACAATAATAAAAAACTGTAACTTCATATGCTTTATCACATGATGGACCTGTAATAATACCATTAAATTTTTTCATTCCAATATATTTTTTACTTGTTACTTTTTTCATTTTGGTTCCACATATATTACAAATTTTTCTTTTAAATAAAAAATATTTTAATTCATTAAATCCAAATGACCATTGTTTTATATCTCCCAATCTTGCTCCCCCTTAATCTGTTAATCCTACTGGTACTTAAAGTCCAATTAAAATTACAGAATCTTTTGCTTTAACTTTAAGTTTACCTTGATCTATTCCTGATTCAATCTTTGCACCAAATGTCCATATAGTCATTCTTCTAAAAATAATTAAATATTAAATTTACCCTCTAGGTGCATACATAATCACAATAACACCAATAAGTGCTATAAACCCGCCAATTAAATCAAATTTATCAGGTGTTACATTATCAATTTTCCATCCCCATAAAATCGATAAAACAATAAATATGCCTCCATAGGCTGCATATACCTTACCGAAATTAGCATTTGAAGGTTGCAATGTTGGAATTATTCCATATAAAATTAATACTATTGCTCCAATAATTCCATACCAAAAGCTTTTTCCATCACGAACCATATCCAAACAAGATATCCACCACCAATTTCAAATATTCCAGCTAATATAAAATAAAATATTGATTTTATAATCTCCATGTATGTCCTCCTATGTAAAATATAAGTTTTGTTTTATCACAATATATTACTATATTTAATGCTTATTTACCCTGGCTAAAGTATGGATTATCTCTCAACAGTTTTTTCAATTTGGGATTAGCCTCATCAATATATTCTTCATCGTGATTAAACATAGTACAATAGAATCCGTCTGCTTTAGACAGTTTTG
The DNA here is from genome assembly GCF_031344075.1 of Clostridium aquiflavi. NCBI lineage: Bacteria > Bacillati > Bacillota > Clostridia > Eubacteriales > Clostridiaceae > Clostridium > Clostridium aquiflavi. The sequence continues at coordinate 4,026 of NZ_JAVJAN010000068.1, read as the reverse complement.
AAAAGACAGATAACTTTGTAAGAGCATCTGCGGCCTTCGCAATAGTAGTCAACACCTTTTCTTCTTCTTTATCATCTAATGGTATATCTACCAAATTACTACTGGCAAAATCCTCATACTCCCAATCGGCAGGAGAATCCTTGTCCACACAATCACAAGTATCAGCAGATAGTGAAAGGTATCCATGACCAGGATAGCACATGAAAGCCATTAACGTAATTTTCTTATCTGCATTTTGTTCCGTAAAATCTGAAACAGCTTTTTCCATTTCATTCAAAAGCCTTTGTTCTAACTTTTTATAGTTAATTTTATCAGTAGTGTAAACCACTTCTGTGCCACCACTGTTCCAACTTCTAATAATTTTTTGCAGAATACCATTCGGTTTATAAAAGAAATTAAAATCAATTCCTATCTCAGTTGTGTCCCCTTTTGTTTTGGATGCAATCTTCATAAGGCAGGCATTTTCATAATAATATTCCTTGTATGCCTCACTCTTATCACTACAAAAATAAACTTCTGTAGGACCATTCTCTCCTAATAAGTAAACTGTAACATTATAGAGCATATCGGCATCCCAATACATTGTTTCTACCCTATCCTCGTGATAAAAATACATAGTTGTATAGTGAAAATGTCCCAAAAACTCACTCATTTCCTCTACGAGAATAATACGTCCTTGCTCGTCAAAGGAATATCGGTAACAATTATTCTTACATATTGGCTCAGCAATCTTTTTTCCTTTTACCTTATATCCATGCAGCTCATTTTCATATGGAAGTACATTATATAATACACCTTTGCTGATAACGGTACTCACACATTTTAACTGGATATCTGCCATTATTTTTGAGAAATTCTTTTTTGCGGCTTTATATTTCATTTTAACATAATTTACCATTTTATCATTCATCGAATTGATCCCTCCTTGTACATTTATATAAATTCACCTGATGTTATTTTTAGAGCAATCTCTAAACGATAAACTACACATACTCATTATATATTATTTTGAGTTGCCAACCTATCTACAAAGGAAAGATTTTCTTGAATAAATGTACTTTCTGGGTATTTTTGTAATTTCTCTTTTGCATAGTCATATGGACTGAGTTTTGTTTTTTCTAATCCAAGTGTAACGGCTCGTACAGGAGTTTTTTTGAAATCTACTCCTGCTCTAAACAATAATTTAATTATGTCCATGCGGCTTCCTCGATTATTCAGTGCCAAAATATTATGATATAAAGACCTTTCTATGCCTTTACAGTTAGTGTACATTTCTTCTAAATTCGCACCATTTTCTAAAAGACATCTTACTGCATCAACAGAATTATAGATAATTGCCCAACAGAGTGCTTTATTCATACTACTGCTATCAATACCATTTGATAGCAAAAAAGAAATCGCCTCTCTATTATTAAAGCTCGCTGCACTTTCTAGTAGAGTTTCTTTATCTCTTGCCGTAGCATTTATAAGGCATCCTTTGCTCAAAAGGTATTCTGCAAAACTTTTATTCCATGAATAGCAAATTAACTGATTTAATGCATTTCTGTTTTGACATCCTTTTCTATGCAAGCAAGCATGGCATTGTTTCCTAAAAAATCTCCTTGCTCTAAATCTGCTCCTGCTGCCAATAAAAGATCAACAGCTTGTGTGTTGTGGTTTTGTGCTGCCACATGAAGGGCAGTGCCAGTTTCCTGTATACTTTTCTTTAACTGTGATGGTTTTACATCTACAAGTTTTTCCTTTATAAGCTTAATATCATTTATCCAACAAGCATAAAGTAAAGAATTATCATTTTCCATATACATAACTCCTTTAAACATTTTATAACTTTCTAGTAGTTCATCCCTTGTAAACAGTTTATATTAAAATAATCATAATCTATATAATATGAACTAAACCTCATTGAGTATTTAAAATAATACTTTTAATTAATTTTTATCCCCCTAGCTTATATGATATAGCGGTAATATTTTACAGAAATTATCTCTTTAATTTATTGTGTTTTTAATGTTACTTGAATGATTTCTGGTCTATTAAAAATTCTTATTGGGAAAATACTGTTACCTAGCCCTCTGCTTACAAACATTGTAGATAAATCTTTGTTGTAACCTCCACTTGTATAATTAGGAAATATTCTTTGATCTGGAGCAATCACTCCCCCTATACCAGGAATTCTAAGTTGTCCACCATGTGCATGTCCTGTAAAAATCAAGTCCATGTTATTTTGAACATACAAATCGAAAAGTTCAGGCCTATGAGAAAGTAAGATTTTAAAATTTTTATCAGTTGACCACATTTTTAATTGTTCTTCCATTTTACTTATATCTGTACCATCCCTATAGCTAGATGTAAGAAAATCTGGATCAGATAAACCAAATAAATGTATTGAACTACTACCCTTTGAAAGTTTAAATGATTTATCATCAAGAATATAAACACCCATATCTATCAATTTTTCTTTTATTAAAGGAAATTTTCCAGACCAAGCTTCATGATTACCTGAAACATAATATACAGGAGCAATTTCTACGGCACCTGAAATAAACTTTATAGCAGTGTCTAAATCATATTTACTTAATAAAAAAAGTCTAACCTATAATATCAATTGATATATGGTTAGACAATATTTGCTCATTCCTTATTATTTATAGTTACTTGAGCAAATTATTCAGCTGGTTTAGTCACATTAACTACACCATGAGGATGTTGAGGTGGTGCATATATAGCGTATACTTTAAGTGGTTTATTACCTGTATTTATAATATTGTGCCACATACCAGCAGGTATGATGATTGCAAAGTCATCATGGGCATTTGCTTGAAAATCTAATCTTTCTTTGCTTCTTCCCATTTTAACAAGTCCTTCTCCTTCTTCAATACGTATAAACTGATCAGTGTTTGGATGAACCTCTAAACCAATGTCATCACCAACATTGATACTCATCAAAGTAACTTGAAAATGTTCCCCTGTCCATAAACCAGTACGAAAATTATTGTTTTGCTTGGTAGCTTTATCAATATTAATTACTAAAGGTTGTGGACCATAATCTTTCAATACCATTTGGTTACTGCTCATTTCTAATTGTGAGGAATCAAATCTTAAGTTACACTCTGTGTCATCAAAAAGTGTAGTATATGGAACAGCCTTAAAATAAGGATTATTATAATCACAATTATCATTATATATATGGTATGGGGTATCTGAATAATAATCCCATGGATACATTCTAGAATTATTCATCTTGTTTCTTCCTTTATATTAGTTCAAAATTATCATATGTTTTAAGTTTTGCAAATGTGCTATATTAACTATAAATAATTCGTATTTTCAACACCATTCTTTTAATATGCTTTTTTTATTATATGTTGCCAATTCCATGGTAATAGATAACTTTTAACATGTTCAAATTTCTTAATTTCTACTGTTCCAAAAGCTCCTGTTTTAAGAATTATTCTGTCATCTCCAACAATATTAATGGGTCCAACAAAAGGATGTACTATAAGCTCTAATTCAATTGAATATCCACCTTCTCTTTTAACATTTATTACATCTACGCTATATGGAAAAACTATTGGTAGTTCAGTTAAATATTCTTTATAGTAATTGTTTATTTCTTTTTGGATATATGGAATAAGTAGAGAAATAACCACATCTTGATATAGAATTTCTTTTGAATCTTCAGATGATTTAAATACTTCTTCATTTGAATATTGCTTTGTATCTAAAGCAAAGGACTTCTCTACATAAAATATATTTGTTAAGAATAATATACAAATTAATGTTAATATTATTTTTTTCAATGCAACCACACTCCATAAGTCTTTTAGTTAGTCTATGTAAAATATCAAACTTTACACCGAAAATGTACTGTTTAAACAATATTTAACTCTTTCAAAATAAAAAAATCCAAAGTAAAAATTTACATTTCTACTTTGGACAATATTTTGGTGGCTCACCCGGGAATCGAACCCGGGACACCATGATTAAAAGTCATGTGCTCTACCGACTGAGCTAGTGAACCAAAAT
>NZ_JAVJAN010000067.1:0-8883 GCF_031344075.1 Clostridium aquiflavi | reverse complement strand
CTCACTTAAGAGTTCTAAAAAGCAAATTCCAACGCCAGTTCGCCCTTATACTAAAATATCAACATTCACTTAAAACATAGCCTAAAAAATAAATACTTTTATATATTATATTTAAAATCCTATTAATGCTAGTGATATCAGGTGTTAAAGAAGTATACAGTAAGTCTTAATATAAATAAAAAACAAAAAAATCAAAAAAGTTTACAAAAGTTGTTGACATAATAGTGATATCTAGATATAATACTACTTGTGATCTGGTGATGACGGCGTAGAGGTAACACTCCTCTCCATTCCGAACAGGAAAGTTAAGGTCTACAGCGCTGATGGTACTGCACGGGAGACTGTGTGGGAGAGTAAGACGTTGCCAGGTAAGCATGGCTCGATAGCTCAGTCGGTAGAGCAGAGGACTGAAAATCCTCGTGTCACTGGTTCGATTCCAGTTCGAGCCACCAAAAAAACACTAACAAATGTTAGTGTTTTTTTTATTAAGAATTTAAATTATCTCAACTGGAAAATAAATTTCAGTAATTATTTTTCCATCCATGGGACCCTTAATATATTTTTCATAAGGTAAATCTATAATTCTATAATTATTTAAATTTATCCATTCTGTTATTTTTCCATAGGCACATGAAAGATTAGAATAAGGTCCCTCAAATGTTACCATTGCACATAAATTTCCTTTCAGCACTCTTGTATTATTGATTTTTTCTTTAATAGGAAGTGCAACTTCTGTGTCATTATGATTGTGATTAAATTCATTATCATGATAAATAGACATTGGGCAACCTAATACAGTAAGATTTTTCTTACTTACTTCTTCAAATAAATTTCCGATATATTTTCCATATTCATTAACGCCCATTATCTGTCTATTACTCAATATATTTATATCTTGAGTTTCAATTAAACTTACGTTTATATCTTCTATAAATGACATAATATCAACTCCATTCTTTAAATTTAAAAGATCATTTTCCATTTCATGTTCTATATATTTATATCTTTTTATTGTAATTTCAATGTGATTTTTTTTATCTTTAATTTTTTCAATTAATAATTTATTATCATGAGTGTTTAAAATAGTTTTAATTTCATCTAAAGAAAAGCTGTAATTTTTAAGTCTTGAGATAAGAAGCATTGTGCGAATTTGACCTATGCTATAAAACCTATAGCTATTTTCGCTATTTATTTCAGCTGGTTTTATTAAATCAATATCATCATAATGCCTCAATGTTCTTGTTGTAACTTTACATATCTTAGAGAATTCTCCAATAGAAAGCATAAGTTTGTATCACCTCATAGTTTTATTTTGCTAGCTTGACTTTAGTATAATGTTTTACGCTACGTTAAAGTCAATAGTTAAATTTATAGTTTGGATATTTTTAAATAAAAAAAGAGTATAGATGTTTTAAAACTGATCTATACTCATAAAAATATTAAACTGTACATTGTTCAATTTCAACGGTGTAATTACCACAACAAGGGCAAACAACTATGCTAACAATATAACTATCATCTATTTTTCCAACTCTAAAAAGCTTATTATAAGATGTATTTTCGTATTCTTTACATAGTGTATTTATTATGTATTTATTTTCTTTTGTATAAACATAAAAATGATATTCTAAATAAGCATAAGATTTATTTATCTTTTCTTGAGAATCACAGTAACATTTATCGCCATAAAATTCTTTTGAAAAATTAATAACTTTTCCTTCGCATAAAGCATTTAAAATTATATCTAATGATAAGCCTTCAATTTCTTCAACTTCATTATCAGAATCTAAAAATATACCGTCACAATTTTCTTCATTTAATACATATTCTTTATCATCATATACAAACTTATATTCCATAAAATTTCTCTCCTTAACTAAATTAATAATAATTATATAATATCATATAATTTTAATGTACATAATAATATATTTGTAATATATTATCTGTTAAATATGTATTGATATATGTAATAAATAAGGTGAAATTGCAATTATTTTATGCAGATTTCTTTGGAGATATATAAATACTCTACCAAAACATAGTTTGATAATAAATAATATAAAATGAAACCATTTTGTAAGAATTAGGACACAGATATGTAACAAATAAAAATTTATAGTGATATAAAATAATAATAAGAAATCCTTAATTTTGAATTAATAAACTTTTAAGAGTACTGATGTATAATTAGTATTATAGAATATTATAAAATAAAAATATTTTAGATTGGAGATGAGTTTAATGTTAGAAAAGATTATGTTAACTGATAAGGAATATGAAAATTTAGCCAAAGGAATTGCAATGGGAGTTGGAATTGGAACTATTATTGGTACAATTTTTGATAATGCAGTATTTTTCTTTGCAGCAGGAGGAGTATTAGGAATAATAGGCTCATTAATCTATTCTAAAATAGAAGAGTATAAAGAAAATCATATATAATAAACCATAAAAGAAATGCATTATTAAGCGTATCAAAACATAATTCAAACATGTGTAAATTTATTAAGACTCTTTTAAATTTAGGGTATGTTTTAAATCTGTGTTGATATATGCAATAGACAAAGTGGCATTGTAATTGGAATTTGAGAATACTTAATGAGTATTGTCACATTTACTGCTTGTCTCAATTTTATATTTGGAGCAAGCTAAAATGGGACTATACTAATTTTAGTATTCCTAAGTTCAATTACTCCGTCCAGCTTTGTTTATGCATATATTAACACTCTACTAAAACATAGCATTAATTTAAAAATTGGTAAGAGTCAATATTATATAAATTCTAATTTTAAAAGTGGATATTAATATAGTAAATAGTAAAAATCTTTAAATTTCTTAATTGATCTTTTAAAAGTCTGTAAACTTTTGATTATACTATGAACTGTAAGTATCCACTTTTAATAAAATCTAAAGATTTTCTATTTGCCAATCTATAGGAGTTTCATTGTCATTTTTCAAAAATTCATTAGTTTTTGAAAATGGTTTACTACCCAAAAAACCTCTAGATGCAGAAAGAGGACTAGGATGCACTGATTTTATTATATGATGTTTGGGATTTGTTATAAGTTCTTCTTTTCTTATTGCATTATTTCCCCAAAGTATAAATACAATAGGTTTTTCTCTAGTATTTAATACCTTTATTATATTATCAGTAAATATTTGCCAGCCTATATTTTTATGTGAATTAGCTTCGCCAGCTCTTACAGTAAGTACTGTATTTAATAATAGAACACCTTGGTCAGCCCATTTTTTTAGATAACCATTATTAGGTATATAACATCCAATATCATCTTTTAATTCTTTATATATATTTAAAAGTGATGGAGGAGTCCTAACTCCTGGATTTACTGAAAAACTTAATCCGTGAGCTTGGTTTGGTCCATGATAAGGGTCTTGCCCTAATATAACTACTTTAACATCATCAAAAGCTGTATAATGAAGAGCATTAAAAATATTATACATATCAGGGTATATTGTTTTTGTTTTATACTCTTGTGATAAATTTTTCCTTAATTTAAGGTAATAATCTTTTTCAAATTCATTACCTATGTAATTATTCCAATCATTTTTTAATATGTTATTCATAAAATCACCCATAATTAGTATATCATTTTTATAAAAAAATAATAAATTTTCTTTTTTTATTGTTAGTAGAGATATATATTGTTAAAATATAGAGGTATATAAAAAATTAGTTAAAAGGAGAATTAACATGGAAAATAAGGTAGTGGCAATTGTTGCCGGAAACGAAATCAAAGATAAAGATTTAGATGCAGTACTAAATAGATATCCACAAGAAAGAAGAGCTATGTTCCAAGGAGAACAAGGAAGAGAAGCATTATTAGAACAAGTAGTTGCTTTTGAATTAATGCGTAACTTTGGTAAAGAGTTAAAAATAGATGAGACTGAAGAATATAAAAATTTAGTTGAAGGATTAGCAAAAGAGGCATTAACTCAATTAGCAATTAACAAAGTATTAGCTGATGTTACAGTTACTGATGAAGATGTTAAAAAGTATTATGATGATAATGCAAGTATGTTTATAAATCCACCAACAGTTTCAGCAAAACATATTTTAGTTAAGACTGAAGAAGAAGCTAATTCTATAAAAGAAGAAATAGCAAATGGATTAGCATTTGAAGAGGCTGCTAAGAAATATTCAACTTGTCCATCTAAAGAACAAGGTGGAAGTTTAGGGAACTTTGGAAAAGGAGCTATGGTTCCAGAATTTGAAAAAGTTGCTTTTGAATCAGAAGTTGGAAAAGTTAGTGAACCAGTTAAAACACAATTCGGTTATCATTTAATATTAGTAGAAAACAAAACTGAAAGCACAACTGTACCATTTGATCAAGTTAAGGATGCAGTGTTAAAACAACTTATAAATGAAAGACAACAAAACAAATATTTAGAAATGATAAAACAATTATCAGATAAATATGGTGTTGAAAGAAAATAATGATATTACTATTTATAAGTAATAGAAAAAGTGGTTTTATTATAAAACCACTTTTATATATATATATAATTTTTGTAACGCTTAATGCTTATCTATTTACTTTGAACTAAATAAGAAGTGAGTGTATCCACGTTTACTTTATATTAATTCAAAAAATGAAGTTATGTATTTATCAGAAGCAGTTATAATATCTTCTTTAGAATCTATGCTGAATTCATCTTTTACTGCAATAACTTTCATTCCAGCTACTTTTGCTGATTTTATAGCAGGAAGTATATCTTCGAATACTACGCATTTATCAGGGGTAGTATCTAATCTTTTAGCAGCGAGTAAATATACGTCTGGAGAATCCTTACCTTTTTCAGTTTCACCAGTAGTAGTTATTGAATCAAAATAATGATATATATTATTTGTTTTTAAACAAACTTCTAATAATTCATTAGAATTGCTTGTAGCTAGTCCAATCTTTATATTTTTAGATTTTAGTTTATCTAAAAATTCTATTACACCATCTTTTAGTTTTACCTTTTTTGAATAGTATTCAAAGGCCATATCATGCCAATGGTTTAGTATTGTCTCAATAGAATCTTCTAGATTGAATCTGTTTTTAAAATACGCTGCTGTTTGTTTAAAGCTTAGATGAATTATATCATTTTTTAAATCTTTAGGTAATTCAAGTCCTTTTTCTTTTAGATAATCTATATCTATTTGTTGCCAAATCATCATTGAATCCACTAATGTTCCATCTAAATCAAATATTGCAGCTTTTATATTATTTAACATTAAGGTCCCCCCATTTTTATTTATAAAAAGTTATAAAAAAAACTTAAGGGAATGCCTTAAGTTTTTTATGTTGTATTAAATAGTACAGATAAAAATAATTATATTCTCAAAAAAAACTTATGTCAAGAATTCAATTTTATTCATTTTTATGTTACCATAATAATATAATGTAAACTTTTACAGAAACTGTATTCATGTTTTTTAATTTATATTTCTAAAGATATGACTTAATATATTAAAACACCCTATTATCAATGGGTTTTATGTAGCATCGTTTAGAAAAGTAGGGGATTATGGACTATTTTAAAAAAAATATAGGATAATGCTTATAATTAATGCTGTAGAAAAGTTGTCCATATTTATGTAAAGTGATATAATTTTAGATATGTAAACGCATTTTGTTAATATGAAGGAGGGAAGGTTCGAAAAGAACCGGCATTGGATGAGAAAAAAGATTTTAGCTGCAATGTTAGCTACTATGATTATTGCAGGGTCTTCAGCGCCAGCTTTTGCTACGCCTGGAAATCAAGAATTAAGTGAAACAAGACAAAAATATGCTGAAATAGAACGTAATATAAGTGAAATTCAAGATAAAATTTATGATTTAGATGCTCAAATAGAGCCTTTAGAGCAAACTGTTACTAACAATAAAAAAGAAGTTAAGAATATTAATACACAAATTGATAACACAACTAAAGACATAGAACAATGTAAAGAGGAAATTACTAATTTAGATTTAGCATTAGGTGAAAGACTTAAAGCTATATATATGTCAGGAAATATGGAGTTCAGTTATTTAAACTTCTTATTTGAATCAGAATCTACTAGTGACTTTTTTACAAGAGCAGAATCATTAGGTAGAATTTTAGGTAGAGATAAGAAAGCTATAAAAGAAATAGCTGAAAAAAGAGATTCATTAAATGAAAAGATAACTTCTTTAGAAGATAAAAAGAAAGAAATAGACAAGCTTAATGCAGAAGTTCAAGTGAGCTTATCAGAATTAGACGTTAAAAAGAAAGATCAAGAAGTATTAGTTGGAAAGACAAAAGAAGAAAAGAAGAAATTTGATGAAGAATATTTATCACAAATGGAAAGAGATGTTGTTAAATCACAAATAGATGTGATAGATAGTTCAAGCAGTTCTCTTAGTGATTTAAAATCTGCAATCTCTCAATTAAGAAATTTAAGAGATAGCCAACTTAAGAGCCCAATAGTTATAGAAGAAGTAAATGCAAAGATTGAAAGTGCAAAGAGTACAGTATCACAAAAAGAACAAGAAGAAGAAGCTAAAAGAGCAGCAGCGGCATCAGCGGCAGCTTCAAGTAATACTCCAAGCAGAGGAAATTCAGGTTCTACAAATGTTACTGTTCCATCAGCAGGTAATGCTCAAGCTATATTAAATGAAGCTTATAATCATTTAGGAAAAGCTTATGTATATGGAGCAACAGGTCCAAGCAACTTTGACTGTTCAGGATTTACTCAATATGTGTATAGAAAAGCGGCAGGTGTTGATATAACAAGAACTACTTATTCACAAATAGGGGTAGGAGTACCTGTATCACAAGATCAATTACAACCAGGTGATTTAGTATTTACTCATGCAGGTCATGTTGGTATATACGTTGGTGGAGGTAGCATGATTCATGCACCACAAACAGGAGACGTTGTAAAAGTATCATCAGTATATAAATTCTATGCGGCTAGAAGAATTTTATAATATATAATATTTAAAATAAGGCTAGATATGTAATTGTCTAGCCTTATTTTGTTGTATATAAAATTTAGTTCTATTTAAAGTTAACTACAATATATGAACTTATATTTATAAGACTTAATTATATATAGACACTTTGCTAAAACACAACTAGAAAATAAAATACTAAAATCATATTAAGTTGTTTAGAATAAATGTATAAGTTATAATTATTTAGAATATATGGATAAAGGAAGATAACTATGCTTGAAAATAATTTAATTAATTTAGATACAGATGAAGTCATAGATGATTTACAATTAAAGGGATTACGATTAATACAAAAGGTTAATGGATTTAAATTTGGAGTAGATGCCGTAATATTATCTGATTTTGCAAATGTTAAGAATAAACATAGAGTTATTGATTTATGTACAGGTACAGGGATAGTACCATTTTTGTTATATGGAAAGTATAGTCCTAAAGAAATTTATGGATTAGAGATACAACAAGAGATGGTTGATATGGCAGAGAAAAGTGTAAAATTAAATGCATTAGAAGATAAGGTTATATTTATAAGGGAAGATTTAAAAAATATAGAGTATTTAAAGAAAATGGATAAGTTTGATGTAGTTACTGTAAACCCACCATACAAGTTAAATAATGCAGGAATTATAAATCCTAGTGATAAACTTGCTATTGCAAGGCATGAAGTTTTATGTAATCTAGAAGATGTGATTTATGCATCTAAAGTATTACTAAAAGATAATGGCAGAATGTTTATAGTACATAGACCAGAGAGATTAGCAGATATATTTACGTTAATGAGAAAATATAAAATAGAGCCTAAAAGAGTTAAAATGGTATATCCTAAACCTGGTAAGGCAGCAAATATAGTATTGGTAGAAGGGCAAAGAGATGGTGGAGCATATTTGAAATGGGATATTCCTTTATATGTTCACAATGAGGATGGATCTTATACAAAGCAAATAGATAAAATATATGGGAGGATATAAAATGGAAGTAGGAAATTTATATTTAGTACCAACTCCAATAGGAAATTTAAAAGATATAACATTAAGAGCTTTAGAAATACTAAAAGAAGTGGATATCATAGCAGCTGAAGACACTAGACAGACTTTAAAGTTATTAAATCACTTTGATATAAAGAAAACATTAATGAGCTATCATAAATTTAATGAGAAGGATAAGAGTAATGAAATTATCGACAAACTATTAAATGGTCAAAGTATAGCTTTAGTATCTGATGCGGGAACACCAGGAATATCAGATCCGGGGAGCGTTATAGTAAGAAGATGTATAGAACAGGGAATAAAATTTAGTGTATTACCTGGTGCAACAGCTATAACAACAGCTCTGGTATATTCTGGATTAGATACAACTAAATTTATTTTTAGAGGTTTTTTACCTAGAGAAAATAAAGAAAGAAATATAATAAAAGAAGAATTACTTCAAAGTCAAGAAACTTTAATATTTTATGAAGCTCCTCATAGATTAATTGATACGTTATCTTTTTTATATGACTCGTTTGGAAATAGACAAATTGCAGTTTGTAGAGAATTAACAAAATTATATGAACAAATATTTAGAGGCTCTGTTGAAGAATCTATTAATTATTTTACAGAAAATAAACCTAGAGGAGAGTTTGTACTTGTACTTGAAGGAAAAAAACTTGAAGAAATAAAACAAGAAAGAGAAAGTGAATGGATTGATTTATCAATTCAAGATCATATAATAAAATATATAAATGAAGGTATAAGCAAAAAAGAAGCAATTAAATGTGTTGCTAAAGATAGAGGTATACCTAAAAGTGAAGTTTATAAATTTTCAATTGATATATAAATATGAGGCTATGTTTTAGCAGAGTGTTGATATATGCATAAGCAAAGTGGACTGAGTAATTGAACTTAGGAATGCTAAAATGAGTATA
>NZ_JAVJAN010000066.1:0-9145 GCF_031344075.1 Clostridium aquiflavi | reverse complement strand
TAAGCAAAGTGGGCTGAGTAATTGAACTTAGGAATGCTAAAATGAGTATAGTCCCATTTTAGCTTGCTCCCAATATAAAATTGCGACAAGCAGTAAATGTGATTATCAAAATGAAACTCGACTTCGCTGAGTAAGTTCGAAAAGCTAAATATAAAATTTAGGTTCTCACTTAAGGATTCTCAAAGTCCAATTACAATGCCACTTTACCTATTGCATATATCAACACGCATTTAAAACAGAGCCTTAATTTAATTAGTTACATCATATCATAAATATTAATACCTTTAAAGAAGTTAGATCATAACATAATTTGGTATAAAAATAAAATATTTAACATGTAAATGTTTAAAAAGTTTAATTTATATTTCAATTATGATAGTATGATAATAAATGGATAGAAAAACAATAGATGAAAAGAGGGATTTTGATGAAATATGCATTAGATGTACATACGCATACATTGGTTAGTGGTCATGCGTATTCTACTTTGATGGAGAATGCTAAAGCAGCTTCAGAAAAAGGAATAAAAGTTTTAGGTACAACGGAACATGGAGTAACAATGCCAAATTCTCCTCATATTTGGTATTTTCATAATTATAAAGTACTACCAAGAGAAATGTATGGAGTAACTATGCTTTATGGTGTAGAAGCTAATATAAGAGATTATGAAGGGAATTTAGACATGGATGACTATACACTAGATAAGGTAGATATAGTTATCGGTAGTATTCATCCACAACCAGAAGTATATAAGGTTGGAAGTAAGGAAGAAAATACAAATGCATTTATAAATGCAATAAAAGGTGGAAAAATTGATATAATAGGTCATATTGGAAACCCACAAGTGCCAATAGATTTTGAAAAAGTAGTAAAATGTGCTTTTGAAAATGATGTTTTAGTTGAAATAAATAATAGTTCTTTTACAACATCAAGAGTTGGAAGTAAAAAAAATTGCAAGGAAGTAGCTTTATTATGTAAAAAATATGGTGCTAAATTAGTTTTAAATAGTGATGCACATTTTTGTACTAAAATAGGGGAATTTACAGAAGCAATTGAAATACTGAAAGAAATAGATTTTCCAGAAGAGCTTATAATTAATAGTATTCCAGAAGAATTAATATTAAGACTAAAGAAAAAAGGAAAGTTAAGTGATTTAGAAATATAAATCGAATATATGTTTTAGCAAAATGTTGATATATACAATGCCATTTTGCTTGTTGTATATATCAACATTTTAAATATATTAATTCGTATAATTGGGAAAAAAGGGGGAAGTTTATATGGAAATATTGAGAATTAATGAGAGTGATATAGAAGAATGTGCAAAGATTTTTATAGAAGCATTCAATGAAGAACCATGGAATGATAATTGGACTATAGAAAGTGCATATAGAAGATTGCATGATATATATAAATCTCCTAATTTTATAGGGGTTAAGTATACTGAAAATAATGAAATTTTTGGAGCACTTTTTGGAAATTGCGAAGAGTGGTTTGAAGGAAGACAATTTAATATAAAAGAAGTATTTGTTTCAAAGAGAATTCAAGGAAAAAGCATTGGAAGTAAATTAATTAATAGTGCTGAAAGTAAAGTAAAGAAATTGGGTGTAGATTTTATGTTTTTATCAACTCAAAATAATAATTTAAAGAATTTTTATTTAAAACATGATTTTAAAGAAACTAATTCTTTGTGCATAATGTCAAAAAAAATTCAAAATTAAACTAAATTTTTTTGTAAGATAGGAAAATGTGAAATTGGATATTTTCCTATCTTATTTTATAATTAATTATTAGAAATGGTAAACTTTATTTTGAATCAGAATGATAATGTTCGTATTATTATAAAATAAAAATTAAATAATAAAAAAAACAGCACTAAATATATTAAATGTATATTATATATATTAAAAAGTTAAAAAATACTTGCATTAATTTAAAAATGAATATATAATTAAGTAACAAATTTATAGAACGTTCGGACGAAGGTAGTGGGAGAGTTATTATTATTTATAATAATACACCGAAGAGGGAAATCTTTCAGGTATTAGGACCGCTACTGGACGAGCCTCTGGAGAGACTCATAGTTATATGAGCACCGAAGGAGCAAGGCAAATTTTATTTGCTGAAACTCTCAGGTAAAAGGACAGGGGATAGGATTATTAAACTCATTTTGAGTTAATTCTTATTCTCCTCCATAATCAAAAATTAAGGGGGATTTTTTTATGTTATTATCAAATTTCTTATTATCAACAGCTGGAGTTCAAAGTTTTTTTGAAAAAATAGACAGCATTATCTGGGGACCACCATTACTAATTCTTTTAGTTGGAACAGGTCTATACCTAACTTTTCGTCTTAAATTACTTCAAGTATTCAAATTACCTATGGCTTTAAAATTTGTTTTTGGAAAAGATGAAGAAGCTAAAGATGAAGATGCACAAGGAGATGTATCTAGTTTCGCAGCTTTATGTACAGCTTTATCAGCTACTATAGGAACAGGAAATATAGTTGGAGTTGCTACAGCAATAAAAGCTGGAGGACCTGGAGCATTGCTTTGGATGTGGATAGCAGCATTTTTGGGAATGGCAACAAAGTATGCAGAAGGTTTACTTGCTATAAAATATAGAGAAGTAGATGAAAATGGAGAAATGTGTGGAGGACCAATGTATTATATACAAAATGGTCTTGGATTAAAGTGGCTTGCAAAATTATTTGCATTCTTTGGTGTTGGAGTTGCATTTTTTGGAATTGGAACTTTTGGTCAAGTAAATTCAATAGCAGCAGCAGCAGCTAATTTCAATATACCGTTAATTGTAACAGCAGTAATTGTAACAGCGTTAGTAGCATTAGTAACTTTAGGTGGAATAAAGAGAATATCTAAAGTTTCAGAAACTCTTGTGCCATTTATGGCTGTAGCATATATAATTGGAGCACTATTAGTTCTTGCATTTAATTATACAGCTGTTCCTAGTGCAATAAGATTAATATTTGAAAGTGCTTTTAATACACAAGCTATAGGCGGTGGCGTTTTAGGTATTACAGTTACAATGGCTATAAGAAATGGTATAGCCAGAGGTGTATTCTCTAATGAATCAGGCCTTGGTAGTGCACCAATAGCAGCAGCAGCAGCAAAGACAAATTCACCAGCTAAACAAGGATTAATATCAATGACAGGTACTTTTTTTGATACAATAATTGTTTGTACAATGACAGGTCTTGCAATAGTAATAACAAGTGGATCTACTGGGATATTTGAAGTTGGTGCAACAATAGAAGGGGCTGGTCTTACATCAGCAGCATTTGAAATAGGATTACCAATTGCAATTTTAGGAAAATATATTGTTAACATAGGATTAATATTCTTTGCATTTACAACTATTCTTGGATGGAATTATTATGGTGAAAAATGTATTCAATATTTATTGGGTATTAAATCAATTATGCCATATAGAATAGTTTATATAATATTAGTTGCTATAGGACCATTCTTACCATTGGAACTAATATTTATAATAGCAGATATAGTTAATGGTTGTATGGCGTTCCCTAATTTAATAGCATTAATAGGTCTTAGAAAAGTTGTAATTAAAGAGACTGAAAAATTCTTTGAAGAAATTAAAGCAAAAGATTCAATTGAAGAAGTAGTAGCTTAATATAGTTTTAATGTTTAAAGGAGTTATCTGAAAGATAGCTCCTTTGTTTTATATAAATATTAAATGAGAAAGATATCTAAACTCACCTCTTGAACTCTACCAGAAATTTTTATAGAATACCTTTTCATAAACACACTCCCTTATGTTATAATATGTTATAGTATATTATAACATAAGGTATGTAAACCTTGTGAAAAGGTATATAATAATTATTATAATGCATATAATAATTATGTAGCATAAAAGGAGGGTATCAATATGAGTGAAAAAACTATGGTCTTAATCAAACCAGATGGAGTAAAAAGAAATATAATAGGTAATATTATTAGTTGCTATGAAGCTAATGGCTTAAAAGTCGTTGAAATAAAAATGATGAAAGCAACAAGAGAGATAGCAGAACAACATTATTCACAACATAAGGGAAAAAACTTTTATGAAGAATTAATAGAATTTATAACTGGAAGTCCATTATGTGCTATGATTTTAACTGGAGAAGATGCAATAAATAAGGTTAGAAAAATAAATGGGGCAACAAGTCCTGATGATGCTGAAGAAGGAACTATAAGACATAGATATGCTAGAAGCAAGACTGAAAACTGTGTTCATGCATCAGATAATGCAGAGAGTGCAGAATCAGAATTAAAATTGTGGTTTCCAGAAGTTAATTTAGGTATATAAAAATAAACTAGCATACTAACTAGTTATTTATTTGAACGTGCCTTATAATAAAGAAATCCTTAGATAAAGTAAAATTTATCTAAGGATTTTTTATTATTTAGCTGTTTTGATTTTCATCCAAGCATCATCATATAATTTTAATGAATCACCTAAATCAGTAAAAATTTCACATTTATCTAGAACTTCTTTTGATGGATAAATGCCTTTGTCATCTTTAACAGGATCTTCTAACATATCATAAGCACCTTTATTAGGTGTTGAATATCCTATGTAATCAACATTTTGTTTTGCATTTTCAGGATCGCATAGAAAGTTGATTAATTTTTCAGCATTTTCTTTATTTGGAGCACTTTTGGGAACAACCATACCATCAAACCATTTATTAGCTCCTTCTTCAGGAATAACGTACTCTAATTTAGGATTCTCTGATCTTATATAAGCAGCATCTCCAGACCAAACAGTTGCCATAATAGCCTCTTCACTTATCATTTTATCTTTAACTTCATCTACATAATAAAGTGGTGAAATTGATTGCTTTTGTTTCACTAACTCTTCAGTAGCAGCATTTATTTCATCAGGATTTCTACTGTTTATAGAATATCCAAGTTTCTTTAATCCAATAGCAAGAGTATCTCTCATTGAATCAAACATTATTATTTGTTTATTATTATATTTTTCATTCCATAATATATCCCAACTATTAACAGGTTCTGTAACTAAATCAGGGTTATATATTATTCCTATAGTACCCCACATATAAGGAACAGAGCATTTGTTATTTGGATCATAAGATAAATTTTTATAGCGATCATCTATATACTTATAATTTGGTATGTTATTAAAATCTAATTCTTCAATCATATCTTCTTTTGTCATTTTTTCAATCATATAATCAGAAGGTATTACTAGATCGTAACTACCTGGGCTGCTTTTTAATTTTTGATACATTATTTCGTTTGTATCATAAGTGGAGTATTCAACTTTAATACCAGTTTCATCTTGAAATTTAGCTAATAAATCTTCATCAATATAATCACCACAATTATAAAAATAAACTGTACCATTTTGTCCTACATTTTTATCAGAACATCCAGAAAAAAGACTTATAGTCAATAAACTTGTTAATGCTAAAGCACTGAATATTTTAAATTTTTTCAAATTGTTCACCCCTTGTAAGATTTTGCTTCTTATTTACTATTATTAATAAAGTCAAAACAGTCAAGAACATTAATGTTGAAAGAGCATTAATTTCTGGCTTAATGCCTCTTCTAGCCATAGAATAAATTTCTATAGATAAATTAGTAACTCCAGGACCTGTTGTAAAGAAACTTATAACAAAATCATCTATTGACATTGTAAAGGCCATAAGAAATCCTGAAATTATACCAGGCTTTATTTGAGGTAGTATAACTTTTCTAATAGCATATAGTGGAGTAGCACCTAAATCTTCCGCAGCTTCTACAGTATTTTCAGGTAACTGTTTTAATTTTGGAAGAACTGAAAGAATTACATAAGGAAGATCAAATGTAATATGCGCTAATAACATAGTAATAAATCCAAATTTTAAATTAATAAATATAAACATAGACATAAGTGCAATACCTGTAACTATATCTGGGTTTAAAACAGGTAAATAATTAACATTTAAAATAAGAGACTTTTTTTTGCCTTTAATTTTATGTATACCAATTGCACTTATTGTACCAACTATAGTGGCTATAATTGAGGCTATAACAGCAATTAATAAAGTATAATAAAGTGCAGACATAAGTCTTTCATTACCAAATAATTCCTTATACCATTTAAGTGTAAAGCCAGTCCATCTTCCCATGGTTTTTGATTTATTAAATGAAAATACCATCAAAGTGATGATAGGAGTATATAAGAATAAAAATATAATAACTAAATAGGATTTTTTAATAAAATTCTCTAATCTACTTACCATAATTGTCCACCACCTTCTTTGCTGTCATCATTTTCGAATCTAGAAGTAATACCCATAAATATTAATATAATTATCATCATTAATATTGAAATGGCAGATCCAAAATTCCAATCACCCATGGTTGTAAATTGTTGCTCAATGACGTTTCCAATCAACATATATTGACCTCCACCTAATAATCTTGAGATTACAAAGGTAGAAACAGCAGGCATAAATACCATAGTGACCCCAGAAATTATTCCAGGCATGCTAAGTGGTAACACAACTTTTGTAAAAACTTTAAATCTATTTGCACCTAAATCATGTGCAGCATTTATTAAATCCTGATCCATCTTTATTAATATTGTATAAATAGGAAGAACCATAAATGGTAAGAAGTTATAAATCATTCCTAGTAAAACAGCACCATCATTATAAAGAAAAGAAATAGGTCCTATACCTAGTTTACTAAGCAAAAGATTTATTAAACCTGTTTTTCCTAAGATAGGTACCCAAGCATAAGTTCTTAATAAAAAATTCATCCACATGGGCAAAATAAATAACATTATTAAAAAATTTCTTTTATCTAAATTTATTTTTGAAATTATATATGAAACAGGGTATCCAATAATTAAACAAGCTATAGTTGATTCAAAGGCTAATATTATAGACTGTTTAAATATATATAAGTATTGAGAATTAAATAAATTATTATAATTTTCCAAAGAAAATGAATAACCTGAGTTGTTTTTTGTAGTAAAGCTAAAAAATAAAACTATAATTAAAGGAACAACTATAAATAGTGCACTCCATACAAAATAAGGATATGCTAAGATTGAAGTATTTTTTTTACGCATTGTCATCACTCTTTTTCATAATATGTATATCTTCAGGATGTATGTCTAATCCAATTTCATTATCAACATCTACAGATTTTGTGTTGTGAAGAATGAATGTAAAATCATCTACGTCCACTTGCATTTCATAATGAACTCCTTTGAACATTATAGATTTTACAATACCTTTAAGCATTCCTTTTTCAGCTTCAACTATTTTTATATCTTCAGGTCTTATTACTACATCAATACTTTCTATTTTTTCAAAACCTTTGTCAACGCAGTCAAATCTCTTGTTGCAAAATTCAACTTTAAAATCATCAATCATTATTCCGGTTAAAATATTGCTTTCACCAATGAAATCTGCAACAAAAGCATTAGCAGGTTCGTTATAAATATCCTCAGGACTGCCCATTTGTTGAATAACACCTTTATTCATAACAATTATAGTATCAGACATAGTTAAGGCCTCTTCTTGATCATGAGTTACGAAGATAAATGTAATACCAACTTCTTGTTGTATTTTCTTTAATTCTATTTGCATTTCTTTTCTCAGTTTTAAATCCAATGCACCTAAAGGTTCATCAAGAAGTAATACTTCAGGTTTGTTAACTAAAGCTCTTGCTATTGCAACTCTTTGTTGTTGTCCACCACTTAATGAAGTAATACTTCTTTTTTCAAATCCTTTTAATGCAACAAGCTCAAGGATCTCTTTAACACTTTTTCTTATTTGATCTTTAGGGAGTTTTTTTAATTTAAGCCCAAAAGCGATATTTTCGTATACATTCATATGAGGAAATAATGCATACTTTTGGAATACGGTATTTACTTGTCTTTTGTAAGGTGGAAGATTAGATATATCTTCATTTTTAAATAAGACTTCTCCAGTATCCGCTGTTTCAAAACCAGCAATTATTTTTAGGGTAGTTGTTTTACCACAACCGCTAGGTCCTAATAATGTTAAAAATTCATTTTTTCTAATAGTCAAAGATAAATTATCTAATATTTTTTGTTCACCGTAAGATTTACTTATGTTATTTAATTTAATTATATTATCGCTCACCAAAAAAGCACCTCTCTCTAAAATTTAAAATGATGGTGGAGTACTTATCCAAATAACTTTTGCTGGTGTTCTACCAGCGTTAGAAATATAATGATTAACCTTTGGTTTAAAGTAAAAGCTTTCATTCTTTTTAACTTTTAGTTTTCTTTTTCCCAAATGTAGATAAATACTTCCAGATAATACATAGCCAAATTCTTCACCGTCATGTGGTTCTTCCTCAATATATTGTCCACCTGGCTCAATAGCAATCATAATTGGTTCCATAGCATTCTTTTGAGCATTAGGGACTAGCCACATTAACGAATATTTTAACTCTTCATCATCTGTTTTAAACATATCATCATTGCTAAATATAACTTGTTCTTCTTTTGTTTCACTAAAAAACTCATTTAAATTCGTTCCTAAAATTTCTAATATGTCCATTAAAGTAGCAATTGAGGGAGAAGTTAAATCATTTTCAAGTTGAGATATAAATCCCTTAGATAACTCACACCTATTTGCCAATTCTTCCTGGGTTAATTGTTTTTCCATTCTTAATACACGAATCTTTTCTCCAATTTGCACAATATACACCTACCGTCGAATATATAATATACTCACTTTTACTAAACCTTAAGTTTAAAATTACTAAACAAACAATGATATTATATAAATTTTAGAGGTAAAAATCAACATTTTTTTAGTAAAAAAAGAAAATATTTATTCTTTTAACCATTTATTTTACTTATTATTAAAGAATGTGTTTAGTATTATGTAAATTTAAGTATACATATACTAAGGTGTAGAAAAAAAATTTACTTTTTTATATAAAAATTAAAAAATAAGGCTATGCTTTAGCAGCGTGTTGATATATGCATAAGCAAAGTGGACTGAGCAATTAAACTTAGGAATACTAAAATGAGTATAGTCCCATTTTAGCTTGCTCCCAATATAAAATTGAGACAAGCAGTAAATATGACAATACTCATTAAGGATTCTCAAAGTCCAATTACAA
>NZ_JAVJAN010000065.1:0-9333 GCF_031344075.1 Clostridium aquiflavi | reverse complement strand
GACAAGCAGTAAATAGGACAATACTCATTAAGAATTCTCAAAGTCCAATTACAATGCCACCTTACATATTGCATATATCAACATATAGTTAAAACAGAGCCTTTAATTTCTTTTAAATAAAATACCTTTTAATAAAATTCTTTTCCTGAAATAAACACTTTCTTTATGTTTATATTATCATCGAATAATATTAGATCGGCATCGTAACCTTCCTTAATTAGTCCTTTATGATTAGCTATCTTACAATGTTTAGCTGGATTATATGAAGCCATTTTTACAATTTCATTTAATGGTAAATCTGAATTTTTGTAGATATTATTAACAGCTTTATCAAGGGTTAAAACAGAACCAGCTAGAGAGCCAGACTTAACTCTTGCAGCACCATTTTTAACAATAACGTCTTGTCCACCTAAATAGTATTTTCCATCAGGCATGCAACATGCCATCATGGCATCAGTTATTAACAAAACATTATCGGTACCTTTTTGCTTATAAGCAATTCTCAATGCAGGATATGAGATATGAATTCCATCCGAAATAGTTTCTGTTTTAATATCACTATCGAATATAGCACCTACAATTCCAGGACTTCTATGAGTAAAGAAAGGCATTGCATTATAAAGGTGAGTTGAATGAGTAGCACCACATTTAATTGAATGTATTGTTTCTTCATAAGTAGCTTTTGTATGTCCTAATGAACATACAATTCCATTAGCAGAAAGATATTTAATTAAATCATTAGAACCAGAAAGTTCTGGTGCTAATGTAAGTGAAATAACAGAGTCTTCACAATCCTTAACCATAGATTCATAAGTAAATATTGATGGTGGCAAAATGTAATCAGGATTTTGAGCTCCAATTGCATTTGGATTTATAAAAGGACCTTCTAAATGAGCTCCCAAAACATGAGCACCTTCTGAACCTTTTTCTTTTAATAATTTAATAGCTCTCATAGATTTATTAATATCACTAATTGAAACAGTCATAGTAGTAGGCACAAAGGAAGTTGTACCATGCTTAGCTATTGTTTTTGCAATTGTATTTATAGAATCGATTGTTCCGTCCATCGTATCACATCCACCAGCGCCATGAATATGTGCATCAATAAATCCAGGTGAAAGGTATAAACCTTTCGCATCTATAATCTGATTAATCTCATTATTAGTAAAACTAGAGGGATTAATTTTTTTTATCTTACCATCTTGAATAATAACAGATCCTTTTTCTATTTTATCTAAATAAATAATGTTACAATTTGTAATTAACATTTTTAAAACCTCCTAAATACTTAAAGATATTATTGAAAAAAATTTAATATGTATGTAATAAGAATCCTAAAAAGATAAAAAAGTCCTTTAATATTTAATTATTTTACATAAATTGTAAAACAAGGTTATAATTCTTTAAAAATAAAATATAATTAATTTAAAAGGAGGGGGTTTTTATGCAATATTTTAACTTTATTTTATTAGCAATAGTTTTATCTTTTTCAACAATATATATTTATAATATATTTGCTTTAAAAAGTGCCGGAAAGGAAAACATAAAGGTTTCTTTATTATTAATGTTATTTAGTACTCCTATAGCTATATGTATACTTATAGTTATGGGTTTATTCTTAAAATTGGCAAACTGGACATTACCAGTTGACATTTCTAACTATAAAATATTCATTGTGTCTTTTGCAAGTGTGTTTGTAATTTTTATTGGAGAGTTTATTATAAAGACATTTTTATCTGGTACAATAAGTAGTTATTTTAATAGAAAATATAAAGAAAAAAATTTATCAGAAAAGCAAATGCTTAACATAATTAGAGAAAAACATAGAATTATAGAGATATTAAAAGTTATTTTAATGTTTTTGATTAGCTGTATTATATATTGGGTATTATTAAGCATTTTAAATATTATAGGTATTATATTTATTGTAATGGTTTCATCTGTAATTACAAGTATGTTATATTTTTTTATGTTTAAGAGTAATTAGAATCTTTTCTAAAATAGATTTATTTAAATAAAATAATATAATTAAACATGTTGACACATCTTTTGTAAAGGTTTAATATTTAAGTATGGTAATTACCAATTATTAGAAAACAAACTGGTATTTATAGGAGGGGTGAGAAGTGCCAAACATATTAATGACTAGAATTGACAATAGACTAGTACATGGACAAGTAGGAGTTACTTGGGTAAATCACCTAGGGGCAAATTTACTTGTAGTAGCAAATGATGAGGTGGCTAAAGATTCTGTTCAACAAAATTTAATGGAGATGGTCATTCCAGATACTATAGGGATAAGGTTTTTCTCAATACAAAAGACTGTAAATATAATAAACAAAGCAGCACCAAGACAATTAATTTTCTTGGTATGTAGAACTCCACAAGATGCAGTAAGATTAGTTGAGGGAGGAGTTCCTATAAAAAAGATAAATATAGGTAATTTACATTTCAGTGAAGGAAAGAAACAAATTTCTTCTACTGTTTTTATAGACGAAAGTGATAGACAAGCTTTTAGAAGACTCAAAGAATTAGGAGTTCAACTAGAAATAAGAAGAGTACCTGATGAAGCAATAGATGAAGATATTTATAAACACATATAAATCCATAAAATTAAAAATATTTTTATTATCAAAAAATATATTAATGAAGGAGGAACATTATGTTTGTTAAAGCTTTATTAATTGCTATTTGGGCAGGTATTGCAGGTATAGATTTATATGATGGATTACTTCATATACACAGGCCAATAGTAACAGGACTTGTAGTTGGTTTAATTTTAGGCGATGTAAAAACAGGGCTTATAGTTGGAGCCGCATTAGAACTTGTATTTATGGGTATGGTTCCGCTTGCAGGAGCACAACCTCCTAATGTAGTTATTGGAGGTATTATTGGAACAAGTATAGCTATTTTAGGTAAATTAGAACCACAAGCAGCTGTTGGAGTAGCAATACCATTTGCTGTAGCTGTACAAGCTGCTATAACATTTATTTTCACATTATTTTCATTCTTTATGCATAAGGCAGATACTTATGCAGAAAATGCAGATACAAAAGGTATAGATAGAATTAATTATATGGGAATGCTTTGCTTATTTGTATTCTACTTTGTAATTGCATTTTTACCAATATTCTTTGGTGCAGACAAAGCAGCAGAGATTGTAAGAGCAGTACCTGAATGGTTTATTGATGGATTAAAAGTAGCAGGTGGAGTAATGCCAGCAATCGGATTTGCAATGTTATTAAAAATCATGTTAAAGAAAGAATATATGGCATTTCTTATTATTGGTTTCTTATTTGTAACATACGGTCATATTTCAATTTTAGGATTAGCTTTAGTTGGCTTAAGTATAGCATTATATGATTATTATTCAGCTAGTAATAAGAAAGTAGTAAAAGTTGCAGAGGAGGAATATGAAGATGGAATCTAATGTAGCATATAAAGAACCTACCCCTAAAAAGGTAATTACTAATAAAGATTTAAATCATATGGTTTGGCGTTCACTTTTTTTACAAGCATCTTTTAACTATGAAAGAATGCAAGGTTGTGGATGGCTTTATGGATTAATACCAGGATTAAAGAAAATTCATACAAATAAAGAAGACCTTTCCCAAGCAATGAAAGATCATATGGAATTTTTTAATACTCATCCATTCTTAGTAACTTTCATTATGGGATTAGTACTAGCAATGGAAGAAAATAAAGAAGACAGAAGTACAATAAGAGCAATAAAGGTTGCAACCATGGGACCTTTAGGTGGTATTGGAGATGCATTATTTTGGTTAACAGCATTACCAATTTGCGTTGGTATAGGTGCATCAATGGCTATGGAGGGAAATGTAGCAGGACCTATAGTTTTCCTAGTAATGTTTAATGCACTACATTTCTTTTTAAGGTTCTTTTTAATGAAATATGGATATAAGACAGGAGTTAAGGCACTTTCTTCATTAAAAGAACAAACAAAGAAAATATCTCATGCAGCATCAATATTAGGTTTAACAGTTGTTGGTGGATTAATAGCATCAATGGTTAATTTAAAGACAACAATGGTAATTTCAGCAGGATCTGCTAGTGGTGATTCAGCAATAAAATTACAAGAAGGCGTTTTAGATCAAGTAATGCCTAATATGTTAGCTTTAGGATATACATTTTTAATGTATAAGTTATTAAAGAAGGGATATTCACCAATTAAATTAATAACAATTACAATTTGTTTAGGTTTAATTGCAAAATTTATAGAAGTAAAAACAGGTTTTGCTATATTATAATGGATAAGTTTCAATAGATAAATTTCTGAATTTTGGATGGAGTATTAGCTCTGTCCAAAATTTAGAAGTTATTAAGTTAGATATAGAAAATATCTATAAAAGTATTATAAATAAAGGGATAACAATCATTAAAGAGTACTAAAATCAGTTTCTATAATTAATAAGAGTATGTTATAATTAGAAAAAATTAGGTTGAATTGAAAGAGGTATATTCACATGAATAAAATTGATAAAAGTTCTAAAATTCCATTATATGCACAATTAATGGATATTCTTATTAATCAAATAGAAAATTATATGGAAGAAAATGATCAATTAGATTCAGAAAGAGAAATTTGTGATAAATATGGTGTCAGTAGAACAACTGTAAGACAGGCATTAGATGAATTAGAAAAGCAAAAATATATATATAAAGTTCACGGAAAAGGGAATTTCATATCATCAAGAAGAGTGGAACAGGACTTGATAAAAGTTTATTCATTTACTGATGAAATGAGAAAACTTGGGAAAAAACCAATTTCAAAATTGTTAAACTTTGAAATTGCAGAACCTGATAGTAAAATATTAAGAAAATTAAAGTTAAAAGAAAATGAGCTTGTATATAAAATAACAAGAATAAGAATAGCTGACGATATTCCAATGATATATGAAGTAACATATTTACCATATGATAAGTTTAATGGTATGACTAAAAAAGATTTAGAGGAAAATCCTCTGTATGAAATTTTTAAGAATGATTTTAAAGTTCATATAACATCGGCTGAAGAAGTGCTTGAAAGTGTTTCAATAAATAAATTGGAAAGTATTTATTTAGATGTATCACAAGGAGAACCAGGGTTAAAAATTGAAAGAACAACATATGAAAATAAGCAAGTTATTGAATATACAGTAAGTATTGCAAGAGGGGATAAATTTAAATATAGAGTATGTTTAAAAAATTAGTAAAAATTTATATGCACTGGTAATTACAATATAGCCAGTATGGGAGGGTATTATGATTTTTGGAAAAACTGTTGAAGAGTTAGAAAAATTAAAAGCAATAAACACATCAAAAGAAATAATGCAACAACCTGATTTATGGAAAGAGACATATAAGATAATTTATGATAAAAGAGATGAAATTAAATCATTTTTAAAGAAAAATATATCAACGAATACAAGAATAATATTAACAGGTGCTGGAACTTCGGATTATGTAGGACAAACAGCTTTATTAGAACTTAGAAGTAAAATAAATGCACGAATTGAAGCTATAGCTACTACTGATTTAGTATCAAATCCTAAGGAATATATGGAAAAAGATACTCAAACTATTTTAATATCCTATGCAAGATCAGGAAATTCACCAGAAAGCGTTGGTGCATATGATTTATTTGAAAAAGATATTACCAACATATCACAAGTGGTAATTACCTGTAATGAAGAAGGTGAATTAGCAAAGAAGGCTATTACAAATAATAATAATTTAGTATTGTTTATGCCAACAGAATCAAATGATAAAGGATTTGCTATGACAAGTTCTTTTAGCTGTATGCTTCTAGCAACAATATTAATGTTTGATATAGATAATATAGAAAATAATAAAACTTTTGTAGATTTAGTGTCAGAACAAGGAGAAGATATTCTCAAAAATAATTGGAATGATGTTTGTGATTTAGTTAATTATGAATGTAATAGAGTTGTTTATTTAGGCTCAGGAATACTAAAAGCTTTGTCTCAGGAAATGGCATTAAAAGGATTAGAACTTACAAGTGGAAAGATAGTAACAATATTTGAATCTGTTATGGGCTTTAGGCATGGTCCTAAGTCAATAATTAATGATAAGACTTTAATTATTATTATGAATTCTACAGATAAATATACTAATCTTTATGATTTAGATTTAATAAATGAGATATATAATGATTCGGGAAATCATAAACTTGCAGTAATAAGCTATGAAAATAATGAAAAATTAAAAGCTATATGTGATAAATGCATTGAAATAAATGGAGCAAGTGTACCAGAAATTTATACAGTATTTAATTATATTTTATTTGGACAAATGTTTGGGTTATTTAACTCAATAAAACTAAAAATATCTCCAGACAATCCAAGACCAGATGGGACTGTTAATAGGGTTGTTAAAGGGGTACACATTCATAAAGAAAACTTTTAGTTTTTAAGATTTTAATTTATATAATTTTTGCATATATTTTAAGTGAATGTTGAGATTATAGATAAAGCAAATTCCAATGCCAGTTCGCTCTATACTATATATCAACATTGTTTTTAAACAGAGACTGATTTTAAATATATAAATTAGATAAATATGATAATGAGGAGGGTAACAATGATAGGGTTGGTTATTGTTGGACATGGATTTTTTCCAGAAGGAATACTTAGCTCAGTAAAATTAATTGCTGGAGAACAACAAGAAGTTATAGGCGTGAATTTTGAATGTGGACAAGGATCGGATATTTTAAAGAGAAATATTGAAAATGCAATTGATAATCTTAATACAGATGAAGTATTAATTTTGGCAGATTTAGCAGGGGGTTCTCCTTTTAATGTATCTGTTATTATTAGTGAAAAAAGAAAAGATAAGAATATTAAAGTTATCTCTGGTATGAATTTACCTATGGTTTTGGAGGCATCTTTATCAAGAAATAATTATACTATGGACGAATTAGTTGAATCGGTGAAAAATGCTGCTACTATAGGAATTAAAGAGTATAAGAAAAATAAAATTAAAGAAACAGTGGAAAATGATGATGGAATATAATTGCTAAAAAGTTAAATTAAGATTATATGAGAGGAGATAGGTTTATGCATAAAATACTTTCAACAAAGCAAATGTTATTAAAAGCTCAAAAGGAAAGTTATGCAGTACCAGCTTTTAATATACACAACCTAGAGACATTACAAGTAGTTGTTGATACAGCAATGAAAATGAGATCACCTGTAATTATAGCAGGAACACCATCAACCATAGAGTATGCAGGGGCAGCTTATATAGAAGCAATGGCAGAAGTAGCAGCTAGGAAGTATGATATACCAATAGCCATTCATTTGGATCATTTTGAGGATATAGATGAAATAAAAAAGAATATTGATATTGGATTTAGATCATGTATGATTGATGCATCTAAAGAAGATTTTGAAGTTAATATTGAAAAAGTAAAAGAAGTCGTGGAATATGCACATGAATATGATACAACTGTTGAAGCTGAGCTTGGAAAACTCGGTGGAAAAGAAGATGACTTAATAGTATCTGAAAAAGATTCAATGTATACAAATCCAGAGGACGCAGCAGAATTTGTTAAAAGAACAGGGGTAGATTCTTTAGCTGTAGCTATAGGAACAGCACATGGATTGTATAAAGGAAAAGCAAAATTAGATTTTGAAAGATTAAAAGAGATAAGAAGTAAAGTTCAGGTACCTTTAGTATTGCATGGTGCATCAGATGTTCCTGATGAATTAGTGAAAAAAGCAATTTCACTTGGAATATGTAAAGTAAATATAGCTACAGATTTGAAAATACCATTTTCAGATGCAGTAAAAGAATATTTTAAGGAAAATCCTAATGCAAATGATCCGAGAAAGTATATGACTCCAGGTAAAGAAGCAATGGAAAAGATAGTAGAAAATAAAATAAAAGTTTGTGGAAGTGCCAATAGATATTGAGGTGTATGCTATGTTTTAAGTGAAATGTTGATATATACATAAACAAAGATGGACAGAGTAATTTAACTTAGGAATACTAAAATGAGTATAGTCCCATTTCAGCTTGTTCCAAATATAAAATTAGGACAAGCAATAAATGTGACAATACTCATTAAGAATTCTCAAAGTCAAATTACAATGCCACTTTGCCTATTGTATATATCAACTTATATTTAAAATACGGCCCAATAAATGAATTTTATTTAAAAAGGAGCAAAATAATATGATATTAGTTATAAATCTTAATGCTTCTATAGATAAAAGATATGAGATAGCAGATATACAAAAGGGAAAGGTAATGAGGGCTAGGCATGTAGAGAATACTCCAGGTGGAAAGGGATTACATGTAGCTAATATAGTTAATATATTAAATGAAGAGTGTGTTGCGACAGGTTTTCTTGGAGGAAAGAGTGGAGAATTTATTGAAGAGAAGCTTAAGTATTATGGAATAAAGAATGATTTTGTAAAGATAAGTGGTGAAACAAGAGAGTGCTTGGCATTTATTACAGATGATTTTATTCAAACAGAAATACTTGAACCTGGACCAGAGATTACAATTGAAGAAAAAAATAATTTTATAAATAAGTATAATAAATTAATAGAAAAAGCAAATATAATTGTAGCATCAGGTAGTCTTCCCAAAAATGTACCAAAAAAATTTTATAGAGAGCTAATAGAATATGCTAATAAAAAAGGAAAAAAATTTTTATTAGATGCTAGTGGTGAACCCCTAAAAGAAGGTATAGAAGCAAAACCTTATTTTATTAAACCTAATAAAGATGAGATAGAAGATTTAACTGGTAGAAAGATTTTGTCTGAAGAAGATGCTATAAATGAAATAAAGATTTTGAGTGAAAAAGGAATAAATTTCATTACAATTTCATTGGGGGCAGAAGGATCAATTGTTGGATTTGAAGATAAAATTTATAAAGTAAATATTCCTAAAATAAAAGTTATAAATCCTGTAGGTTCAGGGGATGCATATGTTGGTGGTATAGCAGTAGCACTTGAAAGAGGCTATGATATTATAGATACTTTAAAATTAGCATCAGCTTGTGGAACTGCAAATGCAATGGAAAAGGAAACTGGGTTTGTAAATAAGGATGTAGTAGAGAAATTATTTAATAAAATTATTGTTAAAGAATTATAGTGTAATGTTAAAATATTTTTTACTATACAAAATGGATTGAATTACTTTTGCACTTAAATAAAAGAGTTTCTGAGTAATTCAAAATAGTTTAATTATAGGCTATGTTTTAGTAGAGTGTTGATATATACATAAGCAAAGTGGACTGAGTAATTGAACTTAGGAATGCTAAAATGAGTATAGTCCCATTTTAGCTTGCTCCCAATATAAAAT
>NZ_JAVJAN010000064.1:0-9637 GCF_031344075.1 Clostridium aquiflavi | reverse complement strand
GAGTATTGTCATATTTACTGCTTGTCACAATTTTATATTGGGAGCAAGCTAAAATGGGACTATACTCATTTTAGCATTCCTAACTTCAATTACTCAGTCCACTTTGCTTATGCATATATCAACACTCTGCTAAAACATAGCCTAATTTATAAATGAAAAGGAACCGTCATCAGCTAATGATTTAAAAAATCATTCTGAGACAGCTCCTTAAATTTATTAAGTAATTTATATCCTAAAAATTAATCTAATTCTACTATTGTACCTGTTCTATTAGTAAATGAAGTTTTACATTCCTCATTAAATATTTCTACTGCTTTTTCACCAGTACAATGAGATAATCCTAATAATTCAACACCTGATTTCTTTAAATAATCCACTGATTTTTTTATTCTATCATCATCCGCTTCTATAAGATGTGTACCACCTATTATTCCTACTATCTTTTCATTAGTTCTTTCTTCTATGGTTTTTACCATATTTAAAAATCCTGGATGTGCACATCCAAGTAATATAACTAAACCTTTTTTAGTTTTTATTCCTAAAGCGATTTCTTCATCAAATGTATCAACTATATATTCATCATTAACTTTACGTTGCATATTAGGGTTTACTTTTTCGAATTCATAGTACTTATTAAAATTAGAGAATACAAAAATATTATCGCATATTTCTAAAATATCTTTTTCTAAACTTTCTACAGAAACACCTTTACTCTCTATATAATTTTTATCAAAGTCTGTTCCTATATAAGCATATCCTGGTTCTTTTGAAAAATCTGATTTAAGACTTCCATCTGAATAATGATATTTATCTGTTCTTTCAAAAAAATGCTTGCTTACTATAAGTTTAGGTTTTATATTATAAGTTTCTAATAATTTTTTTACTCCTCCACAATGGTCATAGTGAGCATGACTTAAAACCATAATGTCTGTCTTTTTGAGATCAATATTTAAGTTTACTGCATTTTCAATAAAATCTCCTGTCTTTCCTGTATCAAACAAAACATTGCAACCACTTCCTTCAATAAACATAGAAAGTCCATGTTCATTCTTTAACTTTTCATCCTTATCTTGTGTATTTTCTATTAAAGTAGTTATTTTCATTTTGACCCCTCCATTTTATATTTCTGATGCAAATTCTTTTAGAAGTGTTGCAGTAGAATTAAGTTCTTGAACTGCAGCTGTAAGCTCTTCAATTCCCGATGCTTGTCCGTCTAATAATAAATTTGAAGCATTAAATCTATTATATATTTCATTTATTGAACTTTGTATATTACTCAATATTTCGTTAATCTCATTTATAGATTCGCTACTTGATTGAGATAATTTTCTAATTTCATTAGATACTACACTAAATCCTTTTCCATATTCCCCTGCCCTAGCTGATTCTATAGCCGCATTTAAGCCAAGCATGTTAGTTTGTTTAGCTATACTTTCTATAAACTTTAAAACATCATCTGTTTTTTTATAATTATCATTGGTAATTTCTATAAACTTCTCTATATCTGAATTAGTTGCAGATATTTTTTGAAGTCCAGAAGACATATCCAATAAATTACTTCCTATTTGTGCTAATGAATCTGATAAAGTATTTGACATATTAGATATTTTTTCTTTTCTCTCAACACTCATACCAATTACTATTGTTCCTGCTATTTTATTATCTTCAAAAACTGGAATTGCTATTGTCTTTAGTGTTACTCCAAATACACTTTCTGGTACCATAATAGATACTTGTTTTTTAGCTTTTAGACAAACATCAGCTGCACATCCTTCTGGAATTATATCGCCTGTTTTAGATTGCATTTTTAAGTTTGTACTGTCTTTAACTAATAAAAATCTTTCCGTATTAGATATTGTAAAAATTAATTCATCTTCAAAATAATATTTAAAACAAGGCATTAATGTGTAAAATGCCTGCATTAATTCATTATCTGCTATTTTATTTATCATAAAAATCACTCCTAATTATTTTATGTAATTATTATTATTACTAATACATAAATTTTCTATTTAAGTATTAATTATTACTTATTAGATTGTATTTTTTTCTAATGTTAGTTTTATTGTATGATATCATTTACACCAATTTCAATATTATATCACTTTTTGGTTATTTTTCATAATTTTTCATTATTAACGTATTTGTTTTAAAGTATAATGATATACTAAACTTACTAATTAAATATGTACTACATTTATATATTCGATATTTTTCAATATAAAAATAAGCCTAAATATTAAAATAATTAATATTTAGGCACTTTTTATACTATATATTTAAGTATTTCTCTACATTATCATTTGTTTTAAATTATATTTTTTAAATTTTAATCCATTTATAAGATTTTTACATTGCTTTTGCCTTTTCAAACTGTGAATTATAAAGGTTCGCATAAAATCCATTATTAGTTAACAGATTTTCATGATTTCCTTGTTCTATAATATCTCCATCCTTCATTACAAGAATTAGATCAGCATCTTTTATAGTTGATAATCTATGAGCTATAACAAAACTAGTTCTTCCCTTCATTAAATTATCCATTGCCTTTTGAATAAGTAATTCTGTTCTTGTATCAACCGAACTTGTTGCTTCATCAAGAATAAGAATCTTTGAATCAGCTAATATAGCTCTTGCTATTGTTAATAATTGTTTCTGTCCCGCTGAAACATTACTTGCTTCTTCATTTAATTCCATGTAATATCCATCTGGTAAAGTTTTTACAAAGTTGTGAACATGAGCCGCTTTGGCTGCTTCAATCACTTCTTCATCAGTTGCATCTAATTTACCATATCTGATATTTTCCATTATGATTCCGTTATATAACCAGGTATCTTGTAATACCATACCAAATGCCTCACGAAGTTCACTACGATTAAAGTCTCTTAAATCATTACCATCAATTAAAATTTCCCCTTTATTTACATCATAGAAACGCATTAAAAGTTTAATTATTGTTGATTTACCAGCTCCTGTTGGTCCTACAATTGCAATCTTTTGTCCCTTTTTAATTTTAGCACTAAAATCATTTACTATAATTTTGTCTTTATTGTATCCAAATTGTACATTTTTAAACTCTACATTACCATGAACATCATTAATGGATACAGGATTTTTAGCAAATTGATCTTCTTCTTCCTCATCTAAAAATTCAAAAACTCTTTCAGCCGCAGCTGCTGTTGATTGTAGTAAATTTGAAACCTGAGCGATTTGACCAATTGGTTGAGTAAAGTTCCTACTATATTGAATAAATGATTGAATATTACCAACTGTAATTCTACCATTGATTACAAAATATCCACCTAAAATTGAAACTGCTACATAGCCAAGATTACCTACAAAAGTCATTATTGGCATCATAAGTCCTGATAAAAATTGAGATTTCCATGCTGACTTATATAATACATCATTAGATTCTTCAAATTCATCAATTACCTTTTGTTCTTTATTAAACACTCTAACTATATTTTGGCCGCTAAAGACTTCTTCAACTTGACCATTTACATGACCTAAATACTTCTGTTGTGCCTTAAAATGTTTTTGAGATTTCTTAACAACAAATCCTATGATGGCCATAGAAATTGGTAAGATACACAAAACTACTAAAGTCATTATCCAGTCAATGCTAAACATCATTATCATAATACCTATAACTGTTGTAATTGATGTTATAAGTTGAGTAGCACTTTGATTTAAGCTTTGAGATAGTGTATCTATATCATTGGTGAAAATTGATAATACTTCACCATGTGTTCTGCTATCAAAAAATTTCATTGGCATACGATGTATTTTTTCTGATAATTCTTTTCTTAATGTATATGTCAACTTTTGAGAAACATTTGTCATTAATATTCCTTGTATAAAAGAGAATATTGCACTAATAACATATAAACAAATTAATGCTCCAAGTATTTTTGCAATTTTATCAAAGTCAATACCTGATCCTCCAGATACTTTTCTCATTAATCCTTCAAACAATTCTGTAGTTGCATTACCTAAAATTTTAGGTCCTACTATAGAAAATATTGTACTACCAATTGCAAAAACAAATACAAAAATTATAGGAATTTTATATTCACTTAAGTACTTCATCAATTTACTCATAGTACCTTTAAAGTTCTTGGCTTTTTCTCCTGCAACCATTTTACCGCCCATTGGACCTTTTCTTTGCGTACTCTTACTCATTTTCAAGTTCCTCCTTTGAAAGTTGTGATAAAGCAATTTGCTTATAAACCTCACAGGATTTTAATAATTCTTTATGAGTTCCTTTTCCTACTATTTTTCCTTCATCTAAAACAATAATTTGATCAGCATTTAATACTGTACTAATTCTTTGAGCTACAATTAAAATAGTACCATCTTTTATTTGTTCATTTAATGCCTTTCTAAGAACTATATCTGTCTTATAATCAAGAGCAGAAAAACTATCATCAAATATATATATTTCTGGTTGCTTTGCAATTGCCCTTGCTATTGATAATCTTTGTTTTTGTCCTCCTGATACATTGTTTCCACCTTGAGAAATTGGACTATTATATGTGTCATCCTTTGCTTCAATAAATTCAGTAGCTTGTGCAACTCTAGCTGCATTTATCATTACTTCTTTTGGAGCATTTTCAGCACCATATTTAATATTTGATTCTATTGTTCCTGAGAATAGCATTCCTTTTTGAGGAACATATCCAATTTTATCTCTTAAATTATGTTGTGTAACATTTCGTACATCTATGCCATCAACTATGATCTCTCCTTCAGTTGTATCAAAAAAACGAGGTATTAAATTAACCAATGTTGTTTTACCGCTACCTGTGCTTCCTATAATTGCTGTAGTTTGTCCTGGTTTTGCAGTAAAATTAATATTACTTAAAACATCTTCTTCTGCATTTGGATATCTAAAGTTAACATTCTTAAATTCTACATAACCTTTTTTATTATACTCAAATGATTTAGCCGATACAGGATCTTTTATAAGTCCTTCTGTATCTAAAACTTCTGCAATACGCTTTGCTGATACTGCAGCACGTGAAATCATAATTGATATCATTGAAAGCATTAAAAATGCCATTATAATTTGCATTGTATATTGAATAAATGCCATTAAGTCTCCAACTTGCATTGTTAAATTTTCTATTTTACTAGCACCAACCCATACAATTAAAACTGTGATTCCATTCATGATAAACATCATTGCAGGCATCATACAAGCCATTATCTTATTAACAAATAAATTAACGTCTGTTAACTCCTTATTTGCTTTATCAAAACGTTCTTCTTCATGTTTTTCTGTACTAAATGCACGTATTACAGGAGTTCCTGTTAAAATTTCTCTAGCAACTAAGTTTATTTTATCAACCAATTTTTGTAATTTTTTAAATTTAGGCATAGCTATTGCAAATAATACACTTACAAGACTTAATATAGAAAGTATTGCTACACCAATGACCCAAGACATTGTACTATTGGTGTTTAAAACTTTTATAAATCCACCTATCCCAAGAATTGGGGCATATAATACAAATCTAAGTACCATTACTGTAAGTATTTGAATTTGTTGAATATCATTAGTACAACGTGTAATTAATGATGCTGTTGAAAAATCATCAAATTCTTTATTTGTAAATCCAACAACTTTCTTAAATACACTGCTTCTTAAATCTCTGCTAAATGCAGCTGCAACTCTTGAAGCTATCAATGTTACAAGTATTGTTGCCATCATGCTAACTAATGCAAATCCAAGCATTTTTGCTCCAGATGAGAATATATAATTAGTTTGGTATTTATCCATATTAACACCAATTTTAGTATATTCATTTTTCACAAAAGAAACTGCCATTTGATCAATGCTACTATCATCTAACTTACTAAACATTTCATTCATGCTTGATGTTATTTCTTTAAATTGTTCTTCTGGCATAACTTTAAATATATCAAAGATATTTGCATCTTCCTTTAATACTCCAGGGGGGGATGAACTAATCATTTGATTTTCCATAGCCTTAACTTTATCTGAATCACTTTCAAAATTAGAAACCATAACCATCGGTTTTCCAAGTATTGAATTTAATTCTTCAATTTTATCTTTATCAATATTTTTTAATACATAAAGATTTTCTTCTTCTAATAAAGGATATTCTTCATCGGAAGTAGATCCCTTGTTAACCAAGTCATAATTTTCTAGTACTTCTTTATAATCTTTGTCTTCCATAAACAAAGAAAGTCTCTCCATTTCACTTTCTCTAATTACATCTGGAGTTATCTTATCTACTCCTCCATGTTGAATACCTACATTAACAATATCAGAAGTATATTTAGGTAAAGTCAAATCACAAACTGCTTGCCCTACCAATAAAACTAATATAGCTAAAATAAGCCAAACTGATTTCTTTAAATGTTTTAATAATTTAAGCATATCCTTTTATTCCTCTCTTCTTATGTTGATATTAGATAATTTTTAAGTTAAAAAACTTTATAATACTTATCCAATTTCTAAAATCACTTGATAATTAACAGACATTACTAACTGATTATTATTTTAAAATTGTCAACATTTATTTACTATGAAAATTATCTTACAATGAAATTCCATCTATGTCAATAAGTATTTACTGTAAATATTTGTTGACCTTTTTGTAATTAGAATATAAACTTAATATAAATACAAATATGTAAAATCTGAATGAAATGTTAGGTGATTTTCTTGAAAAATGAAGATACTTTAGAAATTTTAAATGAATTAATGGATCTATCTGTTTTTATGAAAAAAATGATAATTAGACCCATAGAAACAAACCCAGTGATTAATATCAGTAGATTACAAATGCAAACATTATGTATCTTAGATAAATTTAATTCTATTAATATGACTAATTTAGCTAAGGAACTTATGATTACCAAGCAACAGGCCACTGGTATCGTAAACAACTTGGTTAATAAAGGACACGTAAACAGAGTTGTTAATCCTGAAAATCGTAAAGAAATTTTGCTTAATAATACGGAATCTGGTACAAGAACCATTAAAATTATTAAAGATCATATGACAGACAAGTTATATACATATTTCGATATACTAACGTCTGAAGATAAGAAAAAAATTATTGAATCTTCAAAAACAATAAAACACATTATAGGAACAATTGACAAACATGATATGTAATTAAAATAATTTTAAATTACCTTTAACAAAAAAAAGTAGAAAATTACAAAAAAAAGACTTCAGCATCTAACTAAGGGGCTGTAGTCTTTTTAACTTTATTTTAAGCTATGTTTTAGCAAAGTGTTGATATATGCATAATCAAAGTGGATAGAGTAATTGAACTTAACATATTCTTGGTAATAACTCTCCTTGTGCCATTTTTAATATTTTGGTTGAACCTAAATCTGTTTCAATGTAAAGATATTTTCTATCATCTTCTATAACCTCACCAATTATAGCTGAATCTTTCCCAAGTACATTTGACTTCATCACTCTTAATACTTTTTCTGCTTCATTTTTACTAACTATACAAATCAACTTTCCTTCATTAGCAACATATAAAGGATCAAAACCTAGAAGATCACAAAAACTCCTAACTTCTTCAGTTATAGGTATATCTCTTTTATAAATTTTCATACTTTTTCCACTTATATTTACTAATTCATTTAGGGTATTAGCTAAACCACCCCTTGTTGGATCTCTCATAATTCTAATTTCCTTGGTACATTTAATAATTTCTTTAGTTAAAATATTCAAAGCAGCGCAATCACTCATAATGTTAGATTCTACCGACAATTTTTCCCTTTCGTTAATTATACACATACCATGTTCTCCTATGGTTCCACTTAAAATTATTTTATCTCCCACTTCTACATTACTACCTTTTAATATATATCCATAACTTTCTATTACTCCAATTCCAGTAGTATTTATATATATTTTATGTCCTCGTCCTTTTTCTACAACCTTTGTATCCCCAGCCACTATTTTAACTTTTGCTTCTTTTGCAGTAATAGTCATTGATTTTACTACCTTTTCTAAATTCTCTATTTCAAAACCTTCTTCAATAATAAATCCTGCTGTAATATATAATGGAGTTGATCCACTTACTGCCAAATCATTTACAGTACCACAAATACTTAACTTTCCTATATCTCCACCTTTAAAAAATATTGGATCCACTACAAAGCTATCTGTTGTTACTGCAATTTTACCATTAAGTTCATTTAATATCGCTGAATCATTTTGCTTTTTTAATTCCTCAGTATTAAAGTATTTTATAAATATATTTTCTATTAGTTTATTTGTTTCTTCTCCTCCACTACCATGTGCTAAAGTTATAATACCCATCTTTACCTCCTAAAAAACAAAGCGGCTACGCCACATTATAAATTTTCATATACTATCCCACAAGTACCCTCACTAGATACCATGCAAGGTCCTATGGGATTGCTGGGAGTACACACTTTTCCAAACAATGTGCAATCTTTTGGTATTTTAATCCCTTTTAAAATCTCTCCACATATACAATTTTTATTTGATATAGTATTCTTATCTTTTAATGCAAATCTTATATTTGCATCAAAATAACTATATTCTTCTTTTAATTTATAACCTGTATTTTTAATATTTCCTATCCCTCTCCAAATACTATCCCCATTTATAAAAACGTCTTCTAATAATGATTTACTTTTTTTATTTCCA
The DNA here is from genome assembly GCF_031344075.1 of Clostridium aquiflavi. Classification (NCBI taxonomy): domain Bacteria; kingdom Bacillati; phylum Bacillota; class Clostridia; order Eubacteriales; family Clostridiaceae; genus Clostridium; species Clostridium aquiflavi. The sequence continues at coordinate 960 of NZ_JAVJAN010000064.1, read as the reverse complement.
AATTCTTTAACAAAGGTTTTATAAAAATTTATAAAATTATATTCACCTTTTTCCTTCATTATTATTATAGAAAGTATTCCACATAATATATCTATAGCTTTAAAACCACACACTGCCATTGGTAATTTATATTTCTTTGATAATTCCTCAAAAACTCTACTCCCTATTATTGTTGCTACATGACCTGGACATATAAATCCATCAATCTTTATCGTCTCATCTAAAATTAATGTTTCCATTGCATTTGGCATAGTTTTTAAGGAATGTAAAATAGAAAAATTATTAATATTATTACTTTTTGCTTCCTTTAAAGCCAATGCTATTAAAGGTGCTGTTGTTTCAAATCCTACTGCTAAAAATACTACTTCTTTAGTTTTATTTCCTTGTGCTATTTTTAAAGCATCTAATGGAGAATATATAATCCTTATATCTCTCCCTCTTGCCTTTTCTTCTCTTAGGGAACTTTTTGTCCCTGGAATTTTGATCATATCTCCAAATGAAGTTATTATTATATTTTCTTTCTTGCTTAATTCTATAGCACTATCAATGTAATTTTGTGGTGTTACACATACAGGGCATCCAGGACCCGCTATCATTTTCACATTTTTAGGTAATAATTTATCTATTCCATTATCATAAATACTTTTTGTATGGGTACCACATACTTCCATTATTCTTATTTCTTCTATTTTCGTTGCTTTTTCTTTTATTTTCTTTATCAACTTAAGAGCTATTTCTATTTCTTCTGATTTCTTTAAATTATTAATATACATATCATTTTCCCTTTATTAAATTCGCTATGTTTTAAAATAGTGTTGATATTCTAGTATAAGGGCGAACTGGCATTGGAATTTACTTTTTAGAACTCTTAATGAAAATTTGTACAATTAATTGCTTGTCAGCAATCTTTGATTGGGAGCATGCATTAATTGGACTAAGCTTTATTTTAGAGTTCTTAAA
>NZ_JAVJAN010000063.1:0-9816 GCF_031344075.1 Clostridium aquiflavi | reverse complement strand
AAATAATGTGTTTTAAAGGTATTATGAGTACCCCTAAAGAATAAAAAATAATCATATGCCGCACCATTATTCCTGCACTGCGTTTAGAAAGGGCGCATGGCTAAAAAAATCGACGGCTCCAAAGTCGCCTTAGCGATTTTGTTCTAAAAGCTATGTTTTAGCAAAGTGTGGATATATGTATACGCAAAATATATCCACACATATTTAAAACATATCTTAATATTTTATCATTTAAATATATAATTATTTTAAAGTAGAGCTAAATTTAACTATAAGATTTTTTTAATGCTTGCTTTAATATTCTTGGATCTTTTTTATATTGTGTTATTGGACAAATTTTTTTATGCTTTATATTAAATAAAGTATATACTGCTATCCTAGCTGCACGTACAGAGTATTCTTCTGTAAACACCATATCTCCTGGTATTTCAACAAATTGACTAATCATTGCAAAATTTGTTGAGCCATTAGGTACAACTTTAGGACGATCACTCATCTTGCGTGGTTGAAATTGTGAATCTATATATGGCATCATGCAAGGAATAACATTAACTATAGATTCTTTTATCTCATCAATTTTATCTTCAAAATGCAAATGATGTAATAACTCTATTAAGATTTCTTCTCCAGTACACTCACGCATAGGTTTCTTTACATAATCTCCTTCTCTATCAGTGTACAATCCATATCCCCAGAAAATAGTAGTATCAAGTGGTTGATTTTTGAAGTGTGGTTGAGCAGCTATAACTATGCTCATTAGCCAACTTGAATCTTTAAAAGTCATTAATGCTCCACTACCTGGAATATTTCCAGAAAATTGCTCTATAAGTTTTAATAATTTATTTCCTTTACAAGTTACAGTAAAGCTTTCCCAATTAGTTTTCTCTGGATATTTAAAAAATGGTTCAGGATTTCCAAGTCCAATTTTCTTTTTAGCTATTTTTTCCCAAAGTTCAGCCGACATTGGGTTATCTATTTTATACTCTGCTGGTGTATTGTAATCTCCTAATGTTGCATTATCAGTCATACAACCATTAGTCATAATACATACATCATCATCTTTTAATTCAATTATTTTTTCTCCTTCCGAATCTTTTATGTGTATTGCAGTAACTGTAATCTCTTCTCCTTCTTTAAAATCCAGATCTGTTACTGTTGCATTAATACTAAAATCTACTCCAAAGTCTTCTAAATAAGATTTTAATGGCATAATAACTGATTCATATTGATTGTATGTTGTACGAGTTACTCCTTCTAAAGTTTCAATACGTGAAAATTCAAATATCATGCGTTCCATATAGCGTTTAAATTCAAATAAACTAGACCACTTTTGGAATGCAAATGTTGTTTGCCACATATACCAAAAATTTGTTTCAAAGAAATGTGGTGTATGTTCAAACCATTCCTCAATAGTCATATCATCTAATTTTTCTTCTGGAGTTGCCATTAATTTTCCAAGTGCCATACGATCAGCATTATTAAATCCCATACTCTTTGTATCTTGTATTACACCATCTTTATCAACTAACCTAGCTTGTGCATGTGTTGGATGTAAATGATCAAAATTTAAAATTTCCTCAGTAACGCTTTTTCCTGGAAACTCTAATGATGGAATACTCGAAAATAGATCCCAAAAGTTTTCATATGTTTCTTCATTGAGCATTCTTCCACCACGACATATAAATCCATTAACTGGATTACCTCCACCATCATTACTACCCCCAAGTATTTTCATACCCTCTATAATATGAATATTTTCACCTTCAAAATTGCAATCTCTTATAAGATAAGCTGCACCAGCTAATGAAGCTAAACCTCCACCTACAAAGTACACATCTTTGCCTTCATTATTCATATATTCAAATGATTCTGTAAAAATTTTATTTTTAGCTTTATTTTTAACTTTATTTAATCCTAAAGTTGCTGCTGTTGCTACTCCTGTTATTGCACCTAAAGTAAGTAATATATTGACATTCTTATTTTTTTTCATCTTCTTACCCATATAACATTCCTCAACTTTCATTTTTAACTTATTTATTATTTTATCAATATTATATTTTAATCCAATTAAATTACAATTATACAAATTCTATTATAATTTAATTATAACTTATTTTTATTTGTAGAATAAAAAATTTAAGCTATAAAAAATTTAAGTATTTTTATAGCTTAAATAACATTAACATTTATTACATTATATTTTTTAAACATCCTCAAAAATTATCATACCATCTTCTTGTGCTACTAATCCTTTTTCTTCTAACTTTTCTAATTCTATATCTAAATCAAATTTCTTATTCATTTTATCGTCTTTTTCATTTTCATATTTTGAAAAAATCTTTTTAAGTTCATAATAACTTATTTCTTTTGCCTCACTTATTTTATTAATTAATTTTAAAGAATAATTAGAATATTTATTCACAATATCACTCCTTATTATAAATTTAGTATATAATTTATGTAATTAAGCAAGACTATAAGATATTTTCGTTTGTTGTTATATTATACTAAATGTGGTAACTCAATTATTACTATATTATTAATATTACTTCCTATCATTGTTAATATCAAAAAATTTATTGACATCATTTTATATATTTCATACAATTTTTACAAGAAACATTTTTATTAGGAGATAAAATATGAGGATTTTAAAGGATTATTTTGTAACATTTTTAATTTTAACTGTATTAATTATCACATTGTTTTTTTGCGTTTATTATTTTCCACAACAATCCGAGGACATAGTACAAGCTAAAAACATTGAATCAAATGAAGATAATGAAAATTATGATAAAGTTCATATTGATAGTGATAATTCTCATAGCTCCAATACAGAAAATATTGAAAATGTTAAAACTGTTGAACCTACTAAACTAATTACTGGCACTAAAATAAACAAAGATTTATTTAATGAAACTTTAAGTGATAATGAAAAATTGAAAATTTTAAATGATAGTAAATATAATCTTGAGGATAGAATCCTTTTTTATTTAGGATCTGATAGCGATCGTGTTGGATTTATATACTATGATTTAAACTATAATAAATATATTGAGCTTAATAAAAGTAATACTTTCATTGCTGCAAGTACTTATAAAGTTAAATTAAATGTATTGACATATGAAAAAAATAAGACAGATAAAAATTTACTTAATAAAAAATTAGATTATAAAGAGGATGATTATGAAGAAGGGACAGGAATACTTCAAAATTTATGTGACATTCCTCCTACTCCAATTAGTGAATTATTAGATTTATCTATAATTAATTCCGATAATATTGCTACTAATATGATTGGTTCATATTTAGGTGGACATGATCAAGTTAGAAAAGAAATTAATGAAATGTTTAATATTTCAATACCATATAATGAAAATATAACTACTCCAGAAACTGAATTCAGAATTTTAAAGCATATTTATGACAATAAAAGTGATGTAACTTACTCTCATTTAATTGATGTTTTAAAATCTACTGATTATCATGATAGAATAGATAAATATATCCCTCATAACATAGTTGCTCATAAAGTAGGTTCTAGTAATGAATACATACATGATATAGCAATAGTATTTCCAGACAACCCTTACATATTTATAATTTATACAAAAGATTTAGAAAATGCTGAAGAAAAAATAGCTCAGATTTCAAAGACAATTTATAATTATCAAGTTAATAATCGCATAATAAATTAAAGGTGGCTACGCCACCTTTTTTAGTTAAGAATGGAGAGTTGAGAATTAAAAGTTTTGGTTGAAAATCTTTAAGACTTTCTAAAAATATAATTTCAAAATTCCAATAAGGAATTTTTTCCTTAACTCTCCACTTTCCACTATCAACTTTCAACTAACATCTATTCATATCTTAGTGCCTCAATTGGATCAAGTTTCGCAGCTTTATTAGCTGGATAATATCCAAAGAACACTCCAATAAACATAGAAAACGTAAAACTAATTAATATTGTAGGAACAGATATAACAACTGGCGATTTTAAAACTAAAGATGTAATAATTCCCATCCCTATACCTAACACTATTCCTATTGTCCCACCTATTGCACATATTATAGCTGATTCTACTATAAACTGCATTTTTATATGAGAACTTTTTGCACCTAATGCTTTTCTAGTACCTATTTCTTTTGTTCTCTCTGTAACAGACACTAGCATTATATTCATTACTCCAATACCACCAACAAGTAATGATATTGCTGCTATGACCGAAATAGCCAAAGATACTTTTCCAAGAGCTGAAGTCATTTCTTTTAGCTCACTTTCCATATTACGAACCTGAACTGTCCAGTTTTTATTATTTTTATATAGATTTTTAAAATATTTACTAAAATCATTTGTTAATTTCATTATATCAGCATCTGCCTTTGGCTTTACAGTGAAATATGAATAATTTTTGTTCTTAGCAGATTCTTTAGATGTAGTTACTGGAATATATAAATTAGTTTGCATATCTTTTTCAGATGATCTACTACCTCCATCAAAAGGTGATGCTTCAAATTTATATACACCTACAACTACATAACTTTTAATATCATCTCCTACATATACCTTAATCTCTTTTCCTAAGGGATCTATATTTTTTTTAAATATATTATTTACAAATTTATCAGATACAACGGCAAGTTTTCTCTTTCCTTTTACATCCTTATCATTTATAAATCTACCTTTTAATAGCTTTATATTTTTGGCATCTTTATACCCGTCATTTACACCCATAATACTTACATTAGCATATGAATATCCTTCTTTTGCTTTTCCTGATCCGCCATGTTCAGATACACTTATACTATCAATGTCATTGCTAAATCTTTCTTTAAATTCATCAATCTGTTCTAATGAAAAGCAATCTTCTTCTGTCATTTTATCCCATGCATTTGAATCATAGCTCATTCCATCTTCTCCTTCACTCTTAGGAGAGATGGAAACATCTATATTTGTTGCTCCATTGCTAGCTAATGTACTTGTTAAAGATGAAGTTATGGCATTACCAATTGATACTATTCCTATAACAGAAGAAATTCCAATAATTATTCCAAGCATCGTAAGAATAGAACGCATCTTGTTTGATTTGATTCCAGCTATGGCAAGCATTATATTTTCTTTTATAAACATAACTTTTCACCATCTGGAAATTTCTTAGAATAATTCTTATTATAGTCATCAGATATTATCTTTCCATCCTTCAACGTTATAATTCTTTCAGTTTCTAATGCTAATTCATAATTATGAGTTATAAATACAATAGTCTTTCCTTCTGTTTCATGTACTTTATGAAATAAATCCATAACTAATCTTCCAGTTTCTGAATCTAATGCTCCTGTAGGTTCATCAGCAAGTATTATACTTGGATCATTAACTAAAGCTCTAGCTATTGCCACTCTTTGCTTCTGACCACCAGAAAGCTCATTTGGAAGATGATTAATTCTATCTTCCATTCCTACAAGCTCTAAAAGTTTTTTAGCACGTTCTATTCTAATCTTTTTATCCACTCCTGCATAAAGCATTGGTAACTCAACATTTTTAAGTGCACTACTTCTTGGTATTAAATTAAATGTTTGAAATACAAAACCTATTTTTTTATTACGTATTTCTGATAATCCATTGTCTGATATATCATTTATATTAGTACTATCTAATATATAAGTTCCAGATGTAGGTCTGTCCAAAGCTCCTATAATGTTCATTAAAGTACTTTTACCAGATCCAGAAGCCCCTACTATTGATATAAATTCGCCTTTTTTTACATTTATATCAATGTTTTTTAAAATATCTAATTGATTCTCAGTTCCTATATAGAAGCTCTTTACAATATTATTCATTTCAATTATATTATTGCTCAATAACCTCACCTCCAACAGGCTCAGCCATTCCTCCACCTAGTTCAACTATACTTCCAACAGTATAATTGCTTGGTTCAGAAAGTACTTTCATTCCATCTTGTAGTTCATCTCCATAGATTTCAACATTAAAATCTGATTCCATACCCTTATTTATAGCTACTTCTTTAATAATATATTTATTATCTTCTTGTGCTTCAGCTACATATATACTTAGACCATTTTCATTTTCAATTATGCTCTCATGAGGAATTGCATAAACATCATTTTTTTCTTCCAAAATAATATTTAATTTTGCTTTCATTCCTATCTTTATATTTTCATTCATCTCATTAATTTTTACTTTAGCTTCAAAAATAACATCTCCACTATTAGATGTAGAATTACCAGTAGCTACAGTAGGTTCATCAACTTTAGCTGTAGGACTTATTTCACTTATTTCTCCTAAAAGTTCTAAATCATCCGTTGCATCTGTTTTTATTATAGTTTTTTGACCAACTTTTATATTAGCAATGTCGACTTCCTTTATTGATGCTTTTATAACCAAATTGTTTAAATCTTCTATTTTAAATAATGTTCCTGTGCTTGGGTTTCCTACAGTTGCATTAACAGTAGTTATAGTTCCATCTACTGAAGCTTTAATTGTGCATTCATCTAATTCTTTCTTTTTATTTTCAAGTGCAACACGTTCACTTTTATTTTCATAAGCTATTTTAGCGCTTTCATAGCTATTTTGTGCATTTTTTAAATCTTCTTGTATTTTTAGTTTCGAATTTTCCAACTCAACATTAGCTTTGTTATAATCATCTTTAGCTTTATTATAATCATTTTCTGATTTTTTAAATTCCTGATTAGATATCTCTCCATATCCTAAAATTGTCTTGTTATATTGATATAATCTTTCTGCATCTTCTAAAGTCATTTTGGCTGTTTCTAACATTGAGTTTGCATTTATAAGATCTGTATTAAGATTATTCTCATTTATGTAAACTATATTGTCATATGCTCTTTTTTTACTATCAAGATCTAACTTACCATTCGCCTCAGAAGCACTCAAAGTTTCTGTTAATTGCTCTATTTCCTCTTTTAATTTTTCAGTATCTAATATAGCTAGAACATCTCCAGTCTTAACTTCATCTCCAACTTTAACCTTAACTTCTTTGACTATATTACCTGAATTTGTATAAACATTTGTAGAATTTCCACTTTTTACTTCACCTAAAACATTAATACTATTAACAATATTAGCTTTGTTAAGAATAGTATTTTGAGCTTGTACATTAGGAGGTTTAGAAAAAAACATCTTAAATGCAATTCCTACAATAACTAGAATAGCTACAATTAACATAACCATCTTTTTTTTACTCATACGTTTTTTAGAATTTTTCACTTTTGAAATAATATTTTTAGGACTTAAATTTTTTATTTCTATTTTATTCATAATTTATACCACTCCACTCTAATATCCATCTTTCATTTTCATATAGCTTAAATAATCCATGTATAAATTATTTACTTGTGATATAAAATCTTGATTTTTATTATTTAAACCAACTTCTAACTCATCCACTTGTTTCTTTGATGCAAATCCATAATTATATTTAGTTTGCATTATTAAAGCATCATCTTGAGTTCTACTTAATTTATCATTGCTTGCTTTTAACAAGTTGCTTGAAAGAATAAGATTATTATATCTTTTTTGAAATTCTATTTTAACTTTTTCTTCTTCCTGCCTTAATGAAATTTTATTATTTTTAATTTCATAATCACTTATATCTGAGTCATCTTTTGCTTTATGATTTTCCATATCTTTTATTTTTAGGTCTATATTATTTAGTAACATATCATCTAAATCTTCTTCAAAATTTATTTTAGATATTTTATCAAGATCACCTTTTATATTAGTATCAACTTTTATACCTGTATTACTTGGAACCCCTAAAGAAAATAATAGATCTTTTAACTCGTTTTTTTCTTTAACCTGTATTTCTTTTAGCTCATTATTAAAGTCAGTAATATCATCTAAGTTTTTCTCATACTCTTTTTTAGATATAAATCCATTACCATACTTTATATTATTTATTTCTACTTGTTTATTTTTAAAATTAGTTTCATATTGCTTTAATTCTTTTTTTAATAATGTGTCTACATATTGTATATACTGTCTTTGTGCTGATTCAATTAAGCCTTGTAAATCCTTTTCATATCTTATATTAGATACTTTTAAATTGTGCTTTGCTGCTTGCTTTTCATCTTTTAATGAATCTAATTCTTTTTTGGCACTCCTTAGATCCTCATTCAATTTAATTTCTTTATCTTCCTTTTTACTCTCTGAAGATTCAGCTATCTCTTGAGGCTTAACTACATTTTTATAATTACTAATATCATTTTCTAGTCTACTGATTTCGCTTTCTTTATCATCAATTTCATCTAAAATATCTTTATACTTTTCTTTATCTTTTTTTAAATTATTCTTCATTATTTTTAAATCAGGACTATACTCAGTTATAATTTCTTCTATATTTTCCATAGAAAGTTGCATATTTTCCCGTGTTGCTGCTTGTACACTTATTTGATTCATAAATACAAACAATACTAGTAAAATTCCAGTTATTCGTTTCAAAATTTTATTCCCCCTAAAATAAATTAAAATATTTTACATTAAATCTTTTCTTATACAAGGTAAAAATTTATATTTTTACACATAATTTAGTATATATTCAATCTATTAAATAAATCTTTAAATAAACCTTAAGATAATATTATTTTTTAGTTTTTATTGACTTTTTCCTAATATAACCATGATATAACTTTAGAATTTAAAAAAGATGATTCCTATTTATTCAGAAATCATCTTTATACTTGGCTATGTTTTTAATATGTGTTGATATATACAATGGGTAAAATGGCATATACCGCTACTATTTTAAAATATGTTCATATATTTTTATATTATATATATTCTCTTTTTTATATTAATCCCTAAAAATATTCCTAAAAATATCTTTGCTAAATCAAAAATAACGAAAGGTAAAACCCCTATTTTTAAAGCACCTGAAAATGTTATATTTAAAATAAACGCTAATTGAGCTGTGCCTATAATATAACAAATTATAATTCCTAATGTGCCTGAAAAGCTAATAATAAAATAATTATCATTATACTTTTCTGAAAAATATCCAATAATTAATACCATTAATAAAAATGAAGTAATATATCCACCTGTTGGTCCTAAAAGTGCTTGAATTCCTCCTTTAAAGCCTGCAAAAACAGGTAACCCAATTGCCCCTAATAATATGTATATTATTTGTGATATAAACGCCTTTTTATACCCAAGAATAACTGCTGAGAGTACAATTGCAAAGACCTGCATTGTAAACGGAACTTGAAAAAATGGTATTGAAATTTGAGCGCATATAGCTGTAATAACAGCAAACATTGCACATACAATTTGATCCTTTAATATTAATTTACTAGATATAACTTTTCCCCCCTTAATAGTTTCTTATATTATATAATTATGGCTTTTCAATTGTCAACTATATTATCAATATAAGTTTACAATAAATTTATAAAAAAACAAAAGGCTATGTCACACTTTATTAATTAAAAATATACAAATGATGTTTTAGGTATTAAATCTAAAAATAGGTATATGGATAAATTTCCATATACCTACTTTCAGTAAATAAATATTATTTATAATATTGGATTTAGGGATAATTTAAGTTAAATTTTAAGCAATAATATAATTAATCACTATATTATGCAAAATATCTATCTAATAATCCTTTAAATGCTCTTCCATGTCTAGCTTCATCTTTACACATTTCGTGTACTGTATCATGGATTGCATCTAAATTTAATTGTTTAGCTAGTGTTGCTAAGTCTTTCTTTCCTTGACATGCTCCATGTTCTGCATCTACTCTTAATTGTAAGTTTTTCTTTGTATCTGCATTTACT
>NZ_JAVJAN010000062.1:0-10987 GCF_031344075.1 Clostridium aquiflavi | reverse complement strand
TATACTCATTTTAGCATTCCTAAGTTCAATTACTCCGCTCACTTTGCTTATGCATATATCAACACTCTGCTAAAACAGAGCCTTAAATTTAATTTGCAATCTTTTTAATTTATTTTAAACTAATTATTTATTTGATAAATAGGTTTATCAAAACTCCACCATATTTTAATATTACTGGTGCAAATACTACTGAAACTATTGTCATAAGTTTTATTAAAATATTCATAGATGGGCCAGAAGTATCTTTAAATGGATCTCCAACTGTATCTCCAACAACACCTGCTTTATGAGCATCACTGCCTTTTCCACCATGTACTCCACTTTCAATGTATTTCTTAGCATTATCCCATGCTCCACCAGCATTTGCCATCATAATTGCTAGCATAACGCCTGTAACTACGCCACCACCAATTAGACCTGCAAGAGCTTCTGTTCCTAATAATATCCCAACTAATAATGGTACTAATATAGCTAGTAATCCTGGAACAATCATTTCTTTTAATGCTGCATTGGTTGATATTTCAACACATTTTGAATAGTCAGGTTTTTGTGTTCCTTTTAATATTCTATCATCTTCTCTAAATTGTCTTCTTACTTCTTCAACCATTTGAGTTGCAGCTTTTCCTACAGATTCCATAGTTAATGCACCAAAAAGAAATGGCAACATACCACCAATTAAAACACCTACCAATGTCAATGGATTAAGTAAATTTATAGTTTCTAGATTTACTATTTGTGAATATGATGCGAAAAGTGCTAATGCTGTAAGTGCAGCTGAACCTATAGCAAAGCCTTTACCTATAGCTGCTGTTGTATTACCAACAGAATCTAATTTATCAGTTATTTCTCTAATACTTTCGTCTAATTCACACATTTCTGCTATTCCACCAGCATTATCTGCTATTGGGCCATATGCATCAACTGCAACAGTTATAGCTGTTGTTGAAAGCATTCCTACAGCTGATAAAGCTATACCATATAATCCTAACGCAGTATCTTTTGCTCCACCTATTGCAAAAAATGATATTATTATGCCTATAACAATTAGTAATATAGGTATAACTGTTGATCTCATTCCAACTGATAATCCTGCTATAATATTTGTTGCAGCACCTGTTTCTGACTCATTTGCAATGAATTTAACTGACTTGTAATCAGCAGAAGTATAATATTCAGTAATTTTACCAATTAGTAGCCCTACAAGTAATCCAGCTATTACAGGTAAGAAAATTTTGTAGTTTCCAAGTAAAGATTTACAAGCTATAAATCCTACTATTAATACTATTACACCTGAAATTGTACTACCTAAATTTAAAGCTTTTTGTGGATTGTCTCCTTTATATGATTTTACAAATATAATTCCTATCAATGATGCCAAGATGCCTATTGACGATAAAACTAAAGGAAAAATTACTATTTCTTTTCCCCATGCACTAACCAATACAGCACCTAGTGTTATTGCAGATATAATTGAACCAACATAAGATTCAAACAAATCTGCGCCCATACCTGCAACGTCGCCAACATTATCACCAACATTATCAGCTATAACCGCTGGGTTTCTTGGATCATCTTCTGGAATGCCAGCTTCAACTTTACCAACTAAATCTGCTCCGACATCAGCTGCTTTGGTATAAATCCCACCACCAACTCTTGCAAATAAAGCAATAGAGGATGCACCTAATCCAAATCCAGTTATATACTCTACATTTAAATCAAATACAATTGAAAAAATACTTAATCCAATTATACCTAGTCCTACTACACATAATCCCATTACTGTTCCACCTGAAAAAGCAACTGATAGTGCTTCTTTTATTCCTGATTTCGCAGCTTCAGCTGTTCTAACATTAGATTTTACAGCTATTCTCATGCCAATATAACCTGCTATAATTGAAAATAGTGCACCAACAACAAATGCTATTGCTGTTTTATAATTTAAAAATACTAGTATAGCAATAGCAACTACTACTATAAACACACATAAGTAAGAATATTCTTTTCTTAAAAAAGCCATTGCGCCTTCTTCAATGTAACCAGAAATTTCAATCATTTTTTCATTTCCAGGGCTTTTTTTCAAGATATCCTTTGCTAAAAAAATGACAACAATAAGAGCAATAAAACCAGCAATTAATGAAACGTATAATAGATTCATACATTTCCTCCTTATATTTTATTGGTTTTCGTATATCATTTATTCTTATGTATAATTTTTGTATTTCATGACAACAAAATAATTTTATTTGTCTATTTAGTATACATTATTATATTATATGTCTATTAGTACAAAATCTTAGTTTCATATTTTATTTAAGTAAAGAACTCTTAATTTTAAGTTAAGCCTTTAGCATATAGACTTTTAGATTTTAAATATCTTATATTTTACTATACATAAAAAATCATTAAGGCTACTTTATCACAATTCCTTTTACATATTTTATATTGGTATTCTTTAATGTAATTATTTTTATTTTAATCTATGTTTATATATATGCAATAGGTTAAATATCATTGCAATTTAACTTTTGCAATTCTTAATCATATATTGTTATATTTACTGATTTTATAATTTTCTAAAAAAATAAAAGTAAGGACTACTTCTCATTAAGTAGTCCTTACTTTTATTTCATAAAGTTTAATATTAATGTATTAAGTGCAAATAATGCTGTAAAAATCCAAGTTAATCTTACAAGCATTACTTCCTTAGTTCTTGCTTTATTTTTTGAAAAGAATGTATCTTTTGATCCACCTTGTATTAATCCACTTAAAGCATCAGCTTTACTAGGTTGCATAAATATAGTTACTACTATTAATAAACCTAATAGTACTTCTACACCCATTAACATACTTCGCATAGGTAATCCCTCCTATATAGTTAACTCGTTACAAATAATATATCTATTAAAATTGTAACATAACATTTATTTTATTACAACTTTTTATTAATGTAAAGCTTCTAAATTTATACAGAATAAATCTTTTCAAATCCAAATTTCTAATATATAAATAATACTTAATTCCTGTTGGTATTGCCATTATTTGAATTAACATCTTCTAGAAATTATAAAACTAAAAAACAGCTACAAATTGCAGCTGTTTTTTAGTTTTGTTAGATGCTATATATCTTATTTCGTTTTATAAATTTATTTTTTTATATTAAAAAATGCTTTTCTTCCTCTATATTCGGCTACATCTTCTAACTCTTCTTCTATTCTTAACAATTGATTGTATTTTGCAACTCTTTCAGATCTAGCTGGTGCACCTGTTTTTATTTGACCTGCATTAACTGCAACAACTAAATCAGCAATTGTTGTATCTTCTGTTTCTCCTGATCTATGAGAGATAACAGCAGTATATCCTGCTCTATTAGCCATTTCTATTGCATTTAAAGTTTCAGTTAAAGTACCAATTTGATTTAACTTTATAAGAATTGAATTACCTGCACCAAGCTCTATTCCCTTTTCTAATCTTTCAGTGTTAGTAACAAATAAATCATCACCTACTAATTGAACTTTCTTTCCTAGTCTTTCAGTTAATAATTTCCATCCATCCCAATCTTCTTCTGCCATACCATCTTCAATTGAGATTATTGGATATTTATTTACCCAATCTTCAAAGAAGTCAACCATTTCAGCTGATGTTAATGTTTTTCCTTCATTTTCTAATACATATTTTCCATCTTTATAATATTCAGATGATGCTGCATCTATTGCAATAAATATATCTTCGCCTGCTTTATATCCTGCTTTTGTTATTGCTTCTATGATTACATCAATAGCTTCTGCATTTGATTTTAAGTTAGGTGCAAATCCACCTTCATCACCAAGACCAGTAGCATATCCTTTATCTTTAAGAGTGTTCTTTAATGTATGATATACTTCAGCACACATTCTTAATGCCTCACTAAAACTTGTCGCTCCTACTGGCATAATCATAAATTCTTGCAAATCTACTGAATTATCAGCATGAGATCCTCCATTTATTATGTTCATCATAGGTACTGGTAGTACTTTTGCATTTACACCACCAACATATTTATATAAAGATAATCCTAATGCATTAGCAGCAGCATTTGCAACAGCTAATGACACTCCTAAAATTGCATTAGCACCTAATTTTCCTTTATTATTAGTTCCATCTAATTCTATAAGCATTTTATCTATATATGGTTGATCAAATACATTACAACCTACTAAAGCTTCAGCAATTGTTTCGTTAACATTTTGTACTGCGGTTAATACACCCTTACCTAAGTAGTTAGCTTTATCTCCATCTCTTAGTTCTACAGCTTCATACATACCAGTTGAAGCACCTGATGGTACAGCAGCTCTTCCCATTGTTCCATCTTCAAGATATACCTCTACTTCTACAGTTGGAAAACATCTTGAGTCTAATATTTGTCTTGCAACAACGTCTATTATTTCTAAGTAATCGTTCATTTAATTACCCTCCTTTGAATTATATAAAGTTATTTGATAATGTTTATCAATATCATTTTAATATATAAAACATAAAATGAAAAGATTTTTTTTAATTACCTTAATATTATTGCTAATATTCAACCCTAATATTCAAAAAACATTTTTAAATATTTTTTGCACTAATCTATGTTTTAAGATGTGTTAATATATTAAATTACTCTATTCACTTTGCTTATGCATATATCAACATCCTTCTAAAATACAACCTTATATTTTAAAGTTTATTTTGGTACATATAGGAGTTATAAGTCATAATTTGTTAGTAAATAATATTATAGGAGCTTGTATCTATATGATTACATTATCAGCTATTCACTGGGTCTACTTAGTATTTATAGGATTAATCTTACTGTCTGTTATACTAAAAAAAGATATTTCAATTATATGTATAATAGGAATATTAGTAATAGCATTTATGATTAAATTTTCCATTTCAGAATCTATTATGTCTGTTTTCAATGGTTTTCTTTATGCAATCAAAGAATTACTTCCTATAATACTCATAATTTCCGTAATTACTGCTCTTAGTAATCTTCTTTCTGTAACTGGAATAAATGAAGTTATGATTTCTCCTTTAGCTAAATTAATAAAAAATAAAGTATTAGCGTATTGGATTATTGGTATTTCAATGATGATAATTTCATGGTTTTTCTGGCCTTCTCCAGCCGTAGCACTAATTGGAGCTATTTTAGTTCCAGTAGCAGCAAAAGCAGGCTTACCTAAATTAGGTGCT
Source organism: Clostridium aquiflavi (assembly GCF_031344075.1). NCBI lineage: Bacteria > Bacillati > Bacillota > Clostridia > Eubacteriales > Clostridiaceae > Clostridium > Clostridium aquiflavi. The sequence continues at coordinate 5,773 of NZ_JAVJAN010000062.1, read as the reverse complement.
GCAATTGCTATGAATATATTTGGACATGGTATTGCTTTATCAAGTGATATCATAATACAAGGTGCTCCAAAAATAACTTGTGACGCTGCTGGCATAGCTATTAATGAGTTTATGCCATCAATAATAATTCTAGAGTTAGTTATGGGATTTACTACAAGTATTTTAGCTTTTTATTTTATAATGAAAGATATTAAAAATAATAACCTTAATTCAATAAGTGATAGTACAGATTTAGAAACGGATTTTAAAGAGGATTTTAAAGATAATATATCTAATTGGAAGAAAAGATTTTTAGCTTTTCTAGTGTTATTTTCTTATGCACTGGATGTTACTTTTATGTTTTTACTATCTATTAAAGGTGAGAATGCAACTTCATTAATTGGTGGAACCACTTTATTTTTATTACTTATAATCTTTTTAAGTATATTTAAAGATATAAAAAAAACTCAACTAACATCTTACTTAATAGATGGTTTTCAGTTTGCATTTAAAGTTTTTGGTGCTGTAATTCCTATTGCTACATTTTTTTATTTGGGTGGTAGTGGTTTTGAACAAATTATAGGACATTCCTTATCTAATAACTCTCAAGGAATAATTAATGATTTAGGTGTTGCTCTTTCCAATGCTGTTCCTTTAAATAAAATCATTGCAACATTTACCGTTTCTGGTGTTGGAATATTAACTGGATTAGATGGTTCCGGTTTCTCTGGTCTCTCCCTTGTTGGTTCATCAACTAGGTTATTCTCTTCATCTCTAGCGCTAAACTCATCTCCATTAGCAGCTTTAGGTCAAATCTGTACAATTTGGATTGGTGGTGGAACTTTAATACCCTGGGCATTAATTCCTGTTGCTGCCGTCTGTAAAGTATCCCCATTTGAGCTAGCAAGAAAAAACTTTCTTCCTGTTACAATAGGATTAATTACAACTGTGCTGTTTGCTTTAATTTTTCTAATCTAAAAATAAGACTATGTTTTAAAATAAAAATTACCGTTAATCTAAATGATTATATTATCAGTTAGATTAACGGCTTTAATTTTTTTATTTTTCATTGTCAAAATACCTGTCGAATTTAATGCTCCATTGATTTGCTTTGTTTTTATCTATTTCCTTAATGCCCTCAAGAAATTCATCTAAAACACCAATTCTTTTTAGTCCTTTCATTAAGTGTCTTGGATAATCTACTTTTCTAGAATATGCTTTTTTAGGATCAATTATCATTAGCTTTTCATCTTCAGATACAAATATATCCTTACATCTAGTATCAAGTTTAGTAAATTTAAGTTTTTTAAACTCTGTTAACAAATTATATATCTTTTTTATTAATTTTTTACTTAAACCATTTTTCTTAATATAGTAATCTAATCTTTCTCCATCAACTATTTCTCTTACTACATATAGTTTACCTCTTTTATAAAGTCTAGGAAAATATTTTGAACCATTTGTTCTATACAATATACCTCCCTCATCCTTACATACTTTTTGTGTCAAGAAAATTTTTACCACTTTATTTCCTGGTAATTCATAAACTATTCCGTTATTTCCTTGACCAAGATATTTCCCTTCTTTAAATAATTTTTCTGTCTTTTCATCAAAATCAGCAGAATAAGCAAAATTTCTTTTCATTTCATCAACCCTAAGCCTTTTTTATAAATATATTATATAAATTCTAACTTTATGCAAATAAAAAAATCTCTCTCAACTAAAAAAGCTTTCTATAATCAGGTTTTATCATATTTAATAGTAAAAATTTTCTATAATTTTATGTACAAAAAAGAGCTTAATAAGTTATACTTACTAAACTCTTTTAAAAATCATTTATTATTTAGTTGTTACTAAATTTTTCCCTGTCATTTCAGCAGGAACTTCTAGTCCTAATTGATTTAGCATTGTTGGAGCTATATCTGCTAGCTTACCATCTTTTATAGTTTTTCCTTCTGTGTTATTTGCAACCCAAACAAAAGGTACTGGATCTATTGTATGAGCTGTAAATGGATTTCCTGTTGAGAAGTCTATCATAGTTTCAGCATTACCGTGGTCAGCTGTTATGAATAAACATCCATCTTTTTCTAACATTTTGTTAGCAATTTTTCCTAAGCATTCATCAACAGATTCTATAGCTTTAACAGCTGCTGGAATAACCCCTGTATGTCCAACCATATCTGGATTTGCAAAGTTTAAAATTACCATATCATATTTATCTGAATCTAATCTATTTAATAACTCATCAGTTACTTCGTATGCACTCATTTCTGGTTTTAAATCATATGTAGCAACTTTAGGTGATGGAATAACAACTCTTTCTTCACCTGGATTTTCTTTTTCAACTCCACCGTTAAAGAAGAATGTAACATGAGCGTATTTTTCAGTCTCAGCAATTCTCAATTGATTTAATCCTTTTGAACTTACATATTCTCCAAGAGTATTAGCTAAAGTTTGAGGCTTATAAGCTACTTCAACACCTTCTAAAGTCTTGTCATATTGAGTCATTGTTACAAAAGTAAGATTTAAAGTTTCTCTCTTAAATCCATCAAATACTTTATCATTAATAGCTCTAGTTATTTCTCTTGCTCTATCTGGTCTAAAGTTAAAGAATATAACTGAATCTCCATTTTTTATTGTTGCTGTTGGAACTCCATTTTCTAAAACTACTGTTGGTAAAACAAATTCATCAGTTTTATTATCATGGTAAGATTTTTCCATTGCTTCTACTGCACTATTAGCAGTTTCACCTTTACCTAATACTAATGCATTATAAGCAAGTTCTACTCTTTCCCATCTGTTGTCTCTATCCATAGCATAATATCTACCACTTATAGTAGCTATTTTACCTACGCCAACTTCAGCCATCATAGCTTCAGTTTTTTCTACAAATTCTTTACCTGATGATGGTGCAACGTCTCTACCATCCATAAATGCATGAACATATACATTTTGAATCCCTTCTTTTTTAGCGAATTCTAAAAGGCCTCTTAAATGTTCTATGTGTGAATGTACTCCACCATCTGATAACAATCCCATTAAATGTAATGTAGAATTATTATTTTTAGCATTAGCCATAGCTTTCATTAAAGATTCATTTTCAAAGAAATCTCCATCTTTAATAGCTTTAGTAATTCTAGTTAATTCTTGATATACTATTCTACCAGAACCAATATTTAAATGACCTACTTCTGAATTTCCCATTTGTCCTTCTGGTAATCCAACTTCTAATCCACTTGCTTGTAATTGTGATGCTGGATAATTTTTTACTAATCTATCAAAATTAGGTTTTTTAGCTAAGCTTACAGCATTTCCTTCAGATTTTGGTGCTATTCCAAAACCATCTAATATCATTAACATAACCGGTCTTTTTGACATATTCCTATCCCTCCAGATTTATTATTAAAATATCATAATATACTAATATTATCTTTTATTCTCTATATTTTTAACCATTTTAATTATATTATTTTTTTAGATGTATTGCAACTTATAAAACTGTGAAGATTATATCTCCTTTAATGTATATCCTCAATAATATATATACTAAATTCTTTATGTAAAAGTTGAATTCATTATGTTTTATTTAAAATCTAATTTTTTGTACAAGGCAAAAAGAGTCAAGTCTAAAAACAAATCTTAAAACCCATTTTAGATTTAACTCTATTCTATTAATCTATTAATACTATAAACTGCCATAATACTTAGTTACGATATCATTCCAATTTTCTAATATACAATCTGTAATTTCAGGATCATACATTACTCCTCTATTTGTTAAAATTTCTTTAAAACATTCTTTATCACTTATTAAATCTCTATATGGTCTATTGCTCTTCATCGCATCTATAGAATCACAAATTGCTATTATTCTAGATCCTAATGGTATTTCATTTTTCTTTAAACCCTTAGGATACCCCTTTCCATCCCATCGTTCATGATGATGTAATACTATATAAGATATATTTTTCAAGCTCTTTGCTTTACTCAAAATTTTATACCCTATTTCAGGGTGTTTTTTCATCATTTGCCACTCTTCAAAATCTAATCTACCTTTTTTATTTAAAACATTATCTGAAACTCCTATCTTTCCTATATCATGCAAATGAGCAGCTATATGATACATTTCTAAAGTTTCCTCTGACAAATTCAAATGCTGACATAATTTATATGTCATATCACTTACTCTTGTAGAATGCCCGGATGTATATAAGTCTCGAGCTTCTAATGCTGCAACCATGCTCTCTATTATGTCATGATATATTATACCTTCATTTATTATTGACATTTTTATTACCTCTTTATTTAAATTTAACATGTTAATATTTACTAATATATTATCATATTATTCTTGTGTATTAAATAATTATTTTGATAATCATTATCATTTTTATTTAACATTTATATAACATTGTTTTATTATTTCAATAAATATTTTTTAAAAATTTATCTTACTTAATAAAATTTTTGCTATTTTTTGATTATTAATTATGTCTACTGTATAATATAGATCGATAAGGAATAATTGTTTTTTCTTGTTGAATTTTACAAAAATTAAATAAAAGGGAGCTTTTTTTATATGAAAAATACTAACTTATCTAATGTAAAGTTAACGGATGTAATAAATGTAGATACACTTCAAAAAATTTTAGATGCATTTTCAGATACTACTGGAATTTCAACAGTAGCTGTTGATCTTGACGGTCCTGTTACGAAAATGACTAAACCATCAAGGTTTTGTATGAATCTAACCCGCGGTACTTCTGAAGGGTTAAAAAGATGTAATGAATGTGATATTAAAGGTGGACTTAAATCTGGAAAATCAAAAAAAACTACTGTTTATTATTGTCATGCTGGATTAATGGATTTTGCTGCTCCAATTTTAATAGGAAATATTCAAATTGGTTCTTTAGTTGGTGGTCAAGTTTTGCCTCAAGCCCCTAAAGAAGATAAAATTAGAATAGTAGCAAAAGAAATAGGAATTAACGAAGATGAGTATATTGATGCAGTTAGAGAAATAAGAGTTCTTTCAAAAGAATCAATTGAAGCTGCTGCGAATTTACTTTTTATAATAGCTAATACTCTTTCAGATGTTGGATATCAAAAATATATAGGTAAGGATTTAACTAAAAAATTATTTGAAGTTTCTCATAATATATACGAAAGAATCACTGAAGTTGAAAGTTATGTGAATAAAGTCAATGAAATAAATAGTAATCTAGTAAATAGGTTTAACACATTAATTACTTCAGCTAATATTTCTGCTGATCAAGTAGAAGAAATTGATCAAGTTGCAAAATACATAAATAATGTTTCTTCACAGACTAATTTATTAGGACTTAATGCTTCAATAGAAGCTTCTAGAGCTAAAGAATTTGGTGCTGGATTTGGTGTTATTGCACAAGAAATAAGAAAATTATCTAATATGAATAGTGAACAATCTAAAAAAATAGGCACTGTTCTTCATAGTGTAAAAGACTCTATTTTTAATATGAGTGAGCAAATTCAGGATACTAACGAAAATGTTAATGAAAATGTTGAAGCTTTAAATCAAATTATTAATTCCATTTTCGAGCTTCATAAAGATGCAGAACTTCTTGAAACTTTTGGAAATAAACTATCCGATTTAAATAATAAGTAATAATCTATTTGAACACAAAATTTCATAAATTATTATAGAATTTCTAAATGTACATAATTTCTTAAAAATAGGCTATGTTTTAAGTGAATGTTGATATTTTAGTATAAGGGCGAACTGGCGTTGGAATTTGCTTTTTAGAACTCTTAATGAAGA